>NZ_JBDMZG010000123.1:0-29081 GCF_039769035.1 Pacificibacter sp. | reverse complement strand
TTCTGCTTCGATCCAAGCCGCCAAATCGTCGGACATCAAAGCTGCCAATTCCAAAACCACGCCGCGCACAACACGGCCATTGTCCGGCAGGTTGTCACAGGTCATCACCGTGAAAGGACGCAAGCCCTCAGCGCGGCGAGCTTCCAATGCGCGCACAAGAAACCCAAGCGCAGAGGCAGGATTTGCAGGGTCGGCAAGGTCTTGAACAATGTCAGGGTGGCTTTGCAGCAATTTGCCCGTCGACGGTTCGTGGCAATAGCCTTTCTCGGTGACAGTAAGCGTGACGATTTTGACGTTTTCATCAATCATCGCGTCCAAAACAGCCGCAGGGTTTTCAGGCGCCACAAGAACGTTTTGAACAACTTCGACGTGGTGCGGAATGGGACCCGTTGGCGCCAATTCAAGCGCGGTATAAACGCAATCTTGCGGGGCAAGTTTGTCGCGCTGACCTGGGGATTTCAATGAAACACCGGTGATGCCCCAATCACCGCCAGTTTTCTCCATAGCCTCAGCCACATAAATCGCAGCATGCGCACGGTAGAAGGCGCCAAGACCCAAATGAACGATGCCCACTTTCGGTTGGGAAACGTTGGAGCGGCTGATCCGCGGAAGTGTTGTCGTTTGGGTCATGAAGTCAGTATCCTAGGGCGTTAAAGGTCGTCATTTAGGTCATTGGATTTCGACGCGCGACAGCTTCGGTGCAGCGCGCCGCATTTGAGGTCAGCGCGCCAGCCAACCACCATCTACATTCAGCACAGCTCCGGTCACATATTTTGCAGCCTTAGAGACAAGATAGGCCGCTGTGCCACCGATATCCTCGGCATCGCCCCAACGCCCCGCCGGAATGCGCGCCAAAATGGCGTCATTGCGTGCAGGATCGTTGCGCAAAGCTTCGGTGTTGTTGGTGGAAATGTAACCAGGTGCAATTGCATTCACAGTGATGCCATGGGCGGCCCATTCATTGGCCAAGATCTTGGTGATCCCTGCCACGGCATGTTTGGACGCTGTGTAGGCCGGCACGCGAATGCCGCC
The DNA here is from genome assembly GCF_039769035.1 of Pacificibacter sp. NCBI lineage: Bacteria > Pseudomonadati > Pseudomonadota > Alphaproteobacteria > Rhodobacterales > Roseobacteraceae > Pacificibacter > Pacificibacter sp. The sequence goes on along the minus strand of NZ_JBDMZG010000123.1, from coordinate 28,049 downwards.
TTGGAAGGACAACAAAGACGCGATATTGACGATCGATCCAGTTTCGCCCTTAGCCAGAAGTTCTTTGCCAAAAGCCTGACAGGTAAAGAACAACGCCTTTTGGTTGACGTCCATCACCGCGTCCCAGTCTTCCTCGGAATAGTCCACGGAATCCTCGCGACGGATGATGCCAGCGTTGTTGACCAGAATGGACACCCCTGCCCCTTTGAACACGTCTTTGGCGGCCATAGGATCAGCGAAATCGAGAGACAGGCTTTCACCTGTCCCCCCGTTTTTCTCAATGATCGCGACGGTTTCATCACAAGTGCGACGACCAGCACAGATCACATGCGCGCCTTGGCCCGCAAGCGACACAGCGATGGCTTGGCCGATGCCCGTGTTGGCACCTGTGACCAAAGCTTTGCGGCCTTCAAGAGAAAATAGATCAGACATATTTTATCCTTAGCGCATTTCAGACGGTTGAACGAAATCCATATCGGTGTAGTCGACGTTGTCGCCAGCCATCGCCCAGATAAAGGTGTATTCACCGATGCCTGCGCCAGAGTGGATCGACCATGTTGGCGAAATCACAGCTTGCTCATCCGCCACAACGAGGTGACGGGTTTCTTGTGGTTCGCCCATGAAGTGGATCACGCGGGACTCGTCAGCCATGCCCCAGTAGAGGTAGGCTTCCATGCGGCGATCGTGCACGTGCGCTGGGATGGTGTTCCAAACGGAGCCCTCTTCAAGTGTGGTGTAGCCCATGACCAACTGGCAGCTTTCCATCACCAGCGGGTGGATGAACATTTTGATGGTGCGTTTGTTGGATGTGGCAGCTTCGCCCATCTCAACTTTTTTCGCGTCTTCCACTGTGATCAAGCGGGACTCATGCGTTTTGTGCGCGGGGCAAGACGTGATGTAGAAACGGCCGTTTCCGGAAAACGTCACAGCGCCAGAGCCCATACCGAGGTACAAAACATCGCCCTTTTTCATCGCGTAAGACGTCCCGTCAGCTTCAACAGTGCCGTCTTCACCGATGTTCACGATGCCCATTTCACGACGCTCAAGGAAGGTTGCGGTGCGGGTTTCGTCCACTTTGTCCAGTGTCAAAGAACCGCCAGCAGGCACAGCGCCGCCCACAGTGAAGCGGTCGTAGTGCGTGTAAACGAGACGAATTTCGCCGTCTGCGAACATGCCTTCGGCCAAAAAATTGTCACGCAGGGCTTGGGTGTCCATGCCTTTAGCGTGCTCAGGGTGGATGGCGTGGCGGGTTTCAACGTTGAGTTTGGTCATGGTCTTCTTTCTGTTCTCAATTGGCGAGCGGTTCTGGGCCAGACCGTCAGTTATAAAAAATCGTCGCGGCGCGGCGTGAAGGTATCAACTAGTCTGCCAGATTCGTGACAGACGCAACCATGCACTGCATTTGACGGAATGACAAAGCTATCACCTGCTTTTACGTCAAATTTTTCTCCATCGATGGAAAAAGTAAAAGACCCACTTTCCACATAGGTGGATTGGATGTGTGGATGGGAATGCAAAGCGCCCTCCCCGTCTTTTTCAAAGGTAAAAGAGACCACCATCAAGTTTTCATTCTCCGACAACACTTGGCGGCGCACATGGGCGTCGACTTGGATTTCTGGGAATGTGCGAACATGGGACATGATGGTCTCCTTTAAATTTTAGATCGAAACTAGTGGAACAAGGACGGCAGCCAGAGCGACAACGATGGAATGTATGTCACCAGCATCAGCGTAAAGATGGACGCGAAGTAGAACGGCCAAATGGTGCGCACAGCGTCCCAAATTGGGATGTTGCCAACAGCACAGCCAACAAACAGTACGGACCCAACGGGTGGTGTACACAGGCCGATGCCAAGGTTGAGGATCATAACAATACCGAATTGGACAGGATCGATGCCAAAGGCTATGGCCACAGGCAAGAAGATCGGCGTGGTGATGACGATCAGCGGCGACATATCCATGAACGTGCCCAAGAACAGCAGCAATACGTTGATCAACAACAAGATCACGATGGGGTTGTTTGACACGCCCTGCATGAATTCAACCAGTTGCGCAGGCACGCGCATAAAGGCCAAAAGCCACCCAAAGGCAGCAGCACAGCCGATGACCAAAAGCACCATCGCAGTTGTCCGCACGGCCCCTTTGACGGCTTCAATGAACTCAGGCAACGACAGTGACCGGTAAACGAAAAAGGCAACAGCCATGGCGTAAACAACAGCGACACATGAACTTTCAGACGCCGTAAAGATGCCAGAGCGCACGCCACCAAAGATAATGGCCACCAAAATCAAACCTGGCAAAGCAGAGATCAGCAAGGTCACAACCATACGCGCACCTGGGAAGGCTTCGGTTGGGTAACCGCGACGGCGTGCAACGATGTAGGCCGCCAACATCAATGACAGCGCCAAGATCAGGCCCGGAATGATACCAGCTGTAAACAGATCAGCGATAGAAATGCGTCCACCCGCAGAGATCGAGTAGATGATCAAGTTGTGTGAAGGTGGCAGCATCAATGCAATTATTGACGAGGTCACAGTGACGTTCACGGCATAATCGGCGTCATAGCCACGCTCGACCATTTGCGGCACCATAAGGCCACCGATGGCGGAGGTATCCGCAGCAGCAGAGCCAGAAATCCCGCCAAATAAGACGGACGCCAAGATGTTCACCTGACCAAGACCACCTTTAAAGTGACCGACAGCAGCACCAGCCAGCGCCACAAGACGCCGCGCGATGTCGCCGCGCACCATCAATTCACCCGCAAAGATAAAAAACGGGATCGCCATAAGTGAGAACACCGAGACGCCCGAATTCAAGCGCTGGAACACCACCACAGGCGGCAGGCCCAAGTACAAGACAGTGGCGAAAGACGACACGCCCAAACAGAACGCCACAGGCGTGCCGATGAATAGCAAAAGAGTGAAAGTGCCAAACAGAACCCAAAGTTCCATACCGGGACCAATAAGATCAGCAATACCCATATCAACGGTCCTCTTCAGGAAGTTCGGTTTCGCCAAAGCGGGCGGTCACCATGCCGCAAGAGCGGCGCAAAATACGTTCCACGGAGAAAAGCGCCATTAATGCGCCCCCCATGATGATAGAAACAAAGGCCCAACCGCCAGAAATTCCGATGTTCGGAATGGTGGACTGCCATGTTTTTTCGGCCAGTTGCGCACCGTAGATGATCATGCCAAGTCCAAAAGCCGTAATTACCAGATCAGAGATCGTGTAGAGCACGTTTTTCACGCGCTGCGGCAAGAGATACAAAAGCACATCAAACGACAGGTGGTATCCTTCGCGTGTGCCAACGGCTGCGCCTAGGAAAATGAACCACCCCATAATCAAAACGGACCAGCTTTCGGTCCACGTTGGCGTGTTGGTCAGAACAAAACGCCCGAAGACTTGATAGGCGATAAAGGCGGTCATCAAAACCAAGCCTACGCCTGCAAGCCAAAGCGACGCGCGGGCAATCCAAGCCATCACGCGCGCGACTTTCTTCATAAATTTCTGCATATTACCGCCTCTGGGTTGGCGAACTGACCCTGCAAATCATGGGGCGGCACTGGGCCTGCGCATCCACGGAACACGGTCGATCATGTGTTTAAGTGGCGTCAGGGATCATTGCCCCTGACGCCGGAAACTGAATTACTCAGTTGCTTGGATACGTGTTACGAGATCTTTAAGTTTGTCTGTTGTGACATACTTTTCGTACACGGGAACCATGGCTTCGATGAATGGTGTTTTGTCGATATCAGTGATGATTTCAACGCCAGCCGCGCGGACTTTAGCTTCGGACGCTTTTTCACGTGCTTCCCAAAGCTCACGCATCACTGGAACGGATGCTTTTGCAGCCGCTTTTACAGCCATTTGCTCATCCGCAGACAATTTGTCGTAAGACGCTTTGGACATCACGAGCACCTCTGGAACGATGAGGTGTTGGTCAAGTGTGTAGTAACCAGCAACTTCGAAGTGACCTGAAGATTCAAAAGATGGCCAGTTGTTTTCCGCACCGTCGATAACGCCAGTTTGGATAGAAGAGTACACTTCGCCGTAAGGCATTGGTGTCGCATTTGCGCCAACAGCAGAAACCATGTCAACGAACAAGTCAGACTGCATCACGCGGAATTTAAGACCTTCGAGGTCTGCCATTTTCGTGATTGGGCGTTCCTTGTTGTAGAATGAGCGTGATCCACCGTCGTAGAACGCCAAACCAACAAGGTCGTGTGCTTCAAATGCAGCCAAGATTTCTTCGCCGATCGGGCCGTCCATAACCTTGTGCATGTGCTCAACTGAACGGAAGATGTATGGCAAAGATGGGATCTTTGTTTCTTCGATGATGTTGTTGAATGGTCCAAGGGACACGCGGTTAAGGTCGATCACGCCGAACTGTGTTTGCTCGATGGTGTCTTTTTCTTGACCGAGCTGCGCGGAGTGGAACACTTCGATGCACAGCTTGTCGCCTGTTGCGGCTGCGAGCTCAGTGCCCATAGCTTTCACAGCTTCGACCGTTGGGTAACCGTCTGGATGTGTGTCAGATGAACGCAATGTCACCTCACAGGCTGTTGCGGACACTGCAGATGCCGCGATCAACGCGATGGCTGCCGTAAAGGATTTAAAGTGGGCCATGTCGTCTCCTCCCTGAAGACTAAATGCTCAACCTGATCAGAGCTTGTAAGCCTTTTTGACCAAGTTATAGGTGAGGTCGTGAGCGACCTCATGAGCCTCGTCTAAATTGAGACGCCCTGTGGCGACCAAAGTGGCGAGATATCCAGAATCCACACGGCGGGCCACATCGTGGCGGGCCGGAATGGAGCAGAATGCGCGGGTGTCGTCATTAAAGCCGACAGTGTTATAAAACCCTGCTGTTTCGGTGCAGTTTTCGCGGAAACGCTTCATGCCCTCAAAGCTGTCGTGGAACCACCAAGGCGGCCCTAGGCGCAGCGCAGGGTACACGCCAGCCAGCGGCGCAAGCTCGCGGCTTTGCGTGGTCTCATCCAACATGAACAAGATCACAGTCAGATCACGCTCCATGCCAACTGCGTTCAGCAAGGGCTTCAAATTGTTTACAAATTCTGTTTTCGACGGGACATCAAAACCCTTGTCACGGCCGAACATTTCCATCATCGGTGCAGAGTGATTGCGATGCGCACCAGCGTGGATCTGCAGCGTCAAACCATCATCCAAGGACATGCGCGCCATTTCGGTCAGCATGTGCCCACGGAATGCGTCCGCCTCATCCGCTGTGCATGTGCCTTTGAGCGCCTTTTGGAACAGCTCATTGGCCACTTCAGGGCTGAAATCTTCGGTACGCGCCGTCGGATGACCGTGGTCAGATGACGTGACGCGACCGACCTCTTTAAAGTATGCACGACGGCTGCGGTGCGCGTTCAAGTACCCTGCCCAAGTGGCCGTATCTTCGCCCGTCAGCGCGCCCATTTGCGCAACATTGTCGGCAAAGCCTTCGAACTCAGGATCAATCACATTGTCAGGACGGTAGGCAGAAATCACAGTCCCGTTCCAATCGCTTTCAGCGATGGTTTTGTGATGCTGCAAGTCGTCCAATGCCATTTCAGTGGTGGACAAGGCCTCGATGTTGAACCGGTCATACAAAGCACGCGGCTTGAACGCGTCAGTTTTCAAACAGGCATCAATGTGATCGTAAATCTCTTGTGCGGTGTCGCCATTCAACGGCGTATCAAGGCCAAAGACCTCTTGAAACGCGTGATTGAGCCAGATGAAAGACGGCGTCCCGCGCAACAGGTAGAAATTTTCGCCGAAAATCTGCCAGATTTTACGAGGGTCCTGTTCGACAGCGCCACCATCTGCGCGCGGCACACCCAACGTGGTTAGATCAATGCCCTGCGAGCAGAACATCCGAAACACATAATGATCGGGCGTCACAAACAAACGCGCAGGATCGGGGAAGTTTTCGTTTAACGCGAACCAAGATGGATCGGTGTGCCCATGCGGTGAAATGATCGGCAAATCCTTGATGCCATCATAAATATCGCGTGTGAGACCGCGGGTGCGATCCTCAATTGGAAACAAGCGATCTTGGTCGAGTAGTGTCATTCGATTCTCCCACCACCCCTTTGATTTAGTATTACTTTTCAATAGCTTTTCAGCGATTGCAGTAAGGGGTGTTCATTCCTCTAGTAATCTAATATGCTAGCTGTTAAATCATGTCAACGCAGCTTCACACCTGTTAAGCTGAAATACGACACCAGCAAATCTTGCGGTGACACAAGGATTGAACTTCGGAGCAAAAATTGTGCATATTGGCTAAACTGAGCACGGCAAGGAGATTACGGATGACACGAGACTTAAAACTACAAGCGCTAACACAAGAGCGCAGTCCCTCTGTCACCGACGTCGTATATGAAAAACTCTACAACAGCATTGTGAGCCTAGACATGCCGCCGGGGACCAAGCTCTCTGAAGCAGATGTCGCCAGCAAACTCGAAGTGTCTCGCCAGCCCGTACGTGATGCATTCTATCGCCTAAGCCAACAAGGCTTTCTGTTGATCCGCCCGCAACGCGCCACTGTTGTTACAAAAATCTCCACCGCTGCTGTACTCAAGGCGCGCTTCATTCGCACCGCATTGGAATTGGAAACGATCTGCACGGCAATGAAACAAGCGACCGCCGAAGATATCCAAGCGCTGGAAGACAATATTGATGGCCAACAAAGAGCCATAGAAAACGAAAAACGCGATGAATTTCACGAACTTGACGACGCGCTTCACGCAAAAATTTGCGCTATTGCAGGCCACCCAGAAGTCTGGACTTTGATCAAAGACAACAAAGCCCACATGGATCGCGTCCGCTATCTGTCGCTCAACAATGAAGGGTCTCAAATCGCCCATGACGAGCACGCTGAAATATTGAAAGCGTTCAAATCCAAGAACAAACACAACGTTATCGAACTCATGCGCGCGCACCTGAACCGCATCGCTGACTCTATTCACACTATTAGAGCCGCACATATAGAATTTTTCGAAGAGGAAGACCGTGAAAACTAAAACACTTTTGACAATCGGCGAATGCATGGTTGAAATGGCGCCGGATGGGCATGGCAAATACGCTATGAACTTCGCGGGTGATACGTTGAACACCGCGTGGTACGCAAAGCGTTGCCTTGCAGGTCAAGACGACTATGCCGTGCGGTACCTGACAACTGTGGGCACAGATGGCATTTCAGACAAGATGCTCGACTTCCTCGACACGTCTGGTGTCGAAACCACATACGTCAGCCGCACCAGCGATCGCACTGTCGGTCTTTACATGATTCAACTGGCCAATGGCGAACGGTCCTTTGCGTATTGGCGCGACAATTCTGCGGCAAAACTGCTTGCGGCGGACCCAAGCGCGCTGGATGCTGCCTTTTCTGGCGATCAGATTTTGCTGTTCTCTGGGATCACCCTCGCGATTTTATCGCCCGAACATCGCCAGAACCTTATCGACGCTTTGGCGCGCGCGCGCAGCCAAGGGGCGCAGGTGGTTTTTGACACCAATATTCGCCCCCGCCTTTGGGAAAACCCTGAAGCGACGAAACTCTGGTTGTCAAAAGCAGCATCTATTGCTGACGTCATGCTGCCCTCTTTCGACGAAGAAGAGGAAATGTTTGGGGATACAAAGCCGCAAGACACCGCGCTACGCTACCGCGACCTCGGTGCACACACTGTGATCGTCAAGAACGGCGCACACGAAATGTATGCATGGTCACAAGGCGAAGGCGGGATTTCGATCTCTCCAGAACCCGTGACGCCCGTGGACAGCACAGCAGCTGGTGACAGCTTTAACGCTGGCTACATCACAGCGCGGATGCAAGGGGCCAATCTGGAAGATGCGTTGCGCGCAGGCATGACACTTTCTGCGCAAGTGGTACAGCATCGTGGTGCGCTCGTCGCTCTCTAGGGCTCAGCAAAAAGTCGCGAAAACACTGCGGTCACTGAAATAGAAATGGGGCGCACACTTCCCGCAGAGGGAGATGTGCGCCCCAATTTTTTAGGCGATGTCTGTAGGCAAAACCGCCGCAGGAATGTTTTGGTAGCTTACAGGACGCAAGAACCGGCGAATGGACATTGTGCCCACTGAGGTCGCGCCAAAGTTCGTTGATGCTGGGTAAGGTCCACCATGCACCATCGCCTCAGACACTTCGACACCTGTTGGGAACCCGTTCGCCAAAATACGACCCGCTTTGCGCTCCAAAATAGGCATCAAGCTGCGCGCATCTTCGGCATCGGCATCATCAAGGTGCAATGTGCACGTCAATTGCCCCTGCAAAGCCTTCGCAATGGTCCGCATTTCATCCATGTCTTTGGCGATCACGATCATGCCAAGCGGTCCGAACACTTCTTCACCAAGCTCTTCATTCGCCAACCAGTTTTCACCAGTGGTTGCGAACAAGTACGGTGACGCATTGCGCAAATCGCAAGTCGAGGTGAGCAATTCTTGCACGCCTTGGGTACCAGCTATCGTCGCATGTCCAGAACGGTACGCTGCCGCAATGCCGTCTGTCAGCATTGTTTGCGGCCCAATTGGCTCAAGCGCTTTGGTCGCCGCTTCCACAAATGCATCCGCGTCAGGGCCTGCGACCACAACACTGATACCTGGGTTGGTACAAAACTGCCCTGCCCCCATTGTCAACGAACCAGCCCAGCCGGCAGCGATTTCAGCGCCACGGTTCGCCAAAGCAGCAGGCATAAAGAACATAGGGTTCACAGAGCCAAGCTCGCCAAAGAATGGAATAGGCTCAGGACGCTGCGCACACAAATCAAACAAAGCACGACCACCGGCCAAAGACCCAGTAAATCCAACAGCTTTGATCAAAGGATGCTGTACGAGTGCAGCACCAACTTCACGTGTGCCGCCTTGGATGAAAGAGAACACGCCAGGGTGCAAATCACAGGATTTAATCGCAGCGTGAATTGCTTCAGCCACGATTTCACCAGTTCCAGGATGCGCAGAGTGACCTTTGACAACAACTGGACACCCAGCAGCAAGCGCCGCCGCGGTGTCACCACCAGCGGTGGAAAATGCAAGTGGGAAGTTTGAAGCGCCAAACACGCCGACAGGACCAACAGGACGCTGCATCAATTTGATTTCAGGACGTGGCAATGGTGCGCGGTCAGGCAATGCTTCGTCAACGCGACGATCCAAGTAGTCCCCCGCAAGAATATGCGACGCGAACAAACGCAACTGACCCGTTGTTCTGCCACGCTCACCTTGCAAACGTGCTGTTGGCAACCCTGTTTCTTCTGAACCGATTTGGGTAATCGCATCAGCGCGTTCTTCGATTTCATCCGCAATTGCGTTCAGAAAATCTGCGCGCGTTTGACGCGATGCGTAGCCAAAGCTCCAGAATGCTTCTTCCGCGACTTCTGCAGCAGAAGCAACCAATTCAGGCGTCCCAACGCTAAATTTGTGGGCCGATCCTGTTGCAGGTTCAGACTCGAAGACATCCTTTGTACCGATCCATTCACCTGCAATGAGATGTTTTCCGTGTGGGGTAAATGTCATGCGACTACCTTTCCAGCACCAATCCGGTGCGACGTTAAACCTTAAGACTCAGATTGCCGCTTGCGTGCAATCTTACGCCGCTGTCACGCGACACGTCAATTATCATACTAATTAAATCTTTGTGCCACTAATGCAACCCCAGAGGCAGCAAAATCGTTAGAAATTGCGCCTCCTGCCGGTTGCATCTGTCAAACGTAGGTATTCACCAAGTTCTCAAGCCGTTCTTGTCGCCCTGAGCGCGGTTCTGGGTTCACATTTTGCGTCTCAACACGGTGCGCGATATCTTCAAGTGTGCCCTCAGACAACATTTCTTGGTTGGCAGGCGCATCCCAATCCGCATAGCGCTCGGAACGAGCCGCCTCAAGCTTGCCATCCTCAAACATCTTTGCCGCAGCCTTGAAGCCACGAGCACAGATATCCATGCCACCCACGTGAGATAGGATCAAATCCTCAGGGTCCAAAGATTGACGACGGATGCGCGCATCAAAGTTGGTGCCACCTTGACCAAATCCACCAGACTTAATCACTTCATAATAGGCCAAAGCGGTCTCAGGCACGTTGTTCGGGAACTGATCTGTATCCCAACCCGATTGGTAATCATTGCGGTTCATGTCGATCGATCCTAACATGCCGAGCGATCCCGCCAGCGCCAATTCATGCTCAAACGAATGCCCTGCCAAAATGGCGTGTCCCTGCTCAAGGTTCATTTTGACTTCATTCTCAAGCCCATAGCGCTTGAGGAACCCATAGACTGTGGCAACGTCAAAATCATATTGGTGCTTGGAAGGTTCTTGCGGTTTGGGTTCGATCAAGATCTGACCGTCCCAGCCCATTTTATGTTTGTAGTTCACCACCATCTCAAGCATCCGCGCCGCCTGATCCGCTTCACGTGTCAAATCGGTGTTGAGTAAAGTCTCATAGCCTTCACGCCCACCCCACAACACATAGTTCGCCCCGCCAAGTTTGATCGTGGCATCCATGCACGATTTGATCGTGGCCGCTGAATAGGCAAACACATCTGGGTCAGGGTTGGTCGCAGCCCCAGCCATAAACCGGCGGTGGGTGAAAAGATTAGCCGTCCCCCACAAAAGCTTGGTTTTGGAGCTCTCAATCTTGCCTGCGAAGTAATCAACAACCTCTTCAAGATTACGCTTACTTTCGGCAAAGGTTGCACCTTCGGGACGGACATCTAGGTCATGGAAACAAAAGAAGGGCACATCCAAAATATCGAACATCTCGAAGGCCACATCAGCCTTGAGTTTGGCGTTTTCCATACCGCCATCGAACCAAGGCCTATCAAACGTGCGCCCGCCAAAAGGGTCCCCGCCCTCGTAAGCAAAGCTGTGCCAATAGGCGACAGCAAACCGCAGGTGCTCATCCATGCGCTTGCCCAAAACGATCTCTTCAGGATTGTAGTGCTTAAACGCAAACTCGTTTGTGCTGTCTGCACCTTCATATTTGATCTGTGGAATACCTTTGAAATAATCGGTCATGGCAGCTTGATCCTTTTGACATCGCGCCGCAGGTTTTACTGGCGCGCTTGAGAAACTGTTGTGGGAGTTCAAAACATAGACCACGCAAACAACGGCACGCACCATCGCAAGTGCGCCCATTGAATTGCCGAGAATTGCTGTCGAATCTTCTCCCTTGTGCCGAGTTTCGTTCAATTTAATTTATCTGTCAAAATAAATAGCTGTGATTTTGGTTGAATCCGTCTCATAATGAGTGAAATATGTTGAAAAATCGCCGAGCAACCGCAACAATCCTTTCGCATTAATACATCGTGGAAATTAAATGGACACCCTCCAACTCAATCGACAGCATAGCGTACACGCCGAAACCCTTGGATGCGGGCCAACATTTACAAGTACGCGACAACATCAGACACCTCTGCCACGGCAAGTCATCGATGTGGTGCGCGCCCACGGCACCATCGCGCGGGGCGACGTCGCGCGAAAGCTCGACATTTCACCGGCAACCATGACGTCCCTTTCGGCAGACCTCATAAACAACGGCTTCATTGCGGAGACTGAATTGAAACGCCCTCAGGCCCAAGACAGTCTACGCGGGCGGCCCCCTGTTGGACTGACCATCTCTGGCACGGCAGGCTACAGCATTGGGATCAAGATTTCCGATCAGTCCAATTCAGCGGTCATCCTAGATTTCGCGGGTAAAAAGGTTGGCAATCTATCGCAGTCGGTGGTGCAGGCACAGCGCAGCCCCAACGACATTGTGCGCGAAACGCGCGCCTTGATCGAAGCCATTTTACGGACCACAAATTTGGCAATCTCTGACGTCACCGCCGTCGCTGTTGGCGTCCCTGGAATGGTGGATTTCACCGCAGGCCGCGTGATTTGGTGTCCCTTCATGCAAGAAACAGACGTGGCATTGCGCGACCTTTTGCAAAACGCCTTAAAGCTGCCCGTGCGGATCGACAATGACGCAAACCTTTTGACCTTGGCAGAACTTTGGTTTGGCGCGGGGCGTCACCGCGAAAACTTCGCCGTGGTGTCCATAGAGCACGGCGTTGGAATGGGGCTGGTGATCGACCACGAACTCCGCCGTGGCGGCATGGGTCTTGGGATGGAACTTGGCCACAGTAAAGTGCAGATGGATGGCGCGCTGTGCCGCTGTGGACGACGCGGCTGTCTTGAAGCGTATATTGCCGATTACGCCTTGGTACGCGAAGCCTCAACAGCGCTGAAAACGGCGCAGATCAGCCCTGACACGCATGAAACGCTGGAAACCCTTTATGCGCAGGCCAAAGCAGGTGATCAGGTTTCGAAGGCCATTTTTTCGCGTGCAGGCAAATACTTAGCTATGGGTTTGGCCAACGTCGTCACCCTATTTGATCCCGCAGCGATCCTATTGTCGGGCGAACGATTGAAATTTGAGTACCTGTACGAGGAAAACGTCATCGCTGAGATGCACCACCTCACCTTCAACGAGGGCAGAACACCCACGCCTGTTGAAATCCACGCTTGGGGGGACCTCATTTGGGCGCAGGGCGCAGCAGCCTTGGCGTTAGATCACGCAACCGATCTATTGATTTCTTAGGGTTTGGCGTATTCCACATAGGCAAAAGCCACCCCATCGGGCGACCAAGACGGCACATTGATCGTGCCCTGCCCGCCATACAGCGACACAAGCGTCGTCGGCGTTTTGCCTTTGCCAGTGAACAGGCGCAACTCCACCTCTTTGCCAGCGGGATGACCTTCGGTGCCCGTTGGATAGGCAAGGTAGATGATTTTGTCACCATCAGGGGACGGATGCGGGAACCAATTGACGCGATCGTCATCTGTCATTTGCTCTAAATCTGAGCCATCCAAACGCACCCGCCACAGATCAGACGACCCATTGCCGCCGCGTTCGGAATTAAACCAAATCCAATCGCCGTCAGCGGTGAAATCAGGGCCATCATAGTGGTGGTCGCTTTGCACCACGCAAGTTTCATCACCACCCTCAATCCCAATCGTGTAGATGCCAAACACCCCATCCCGCACAGCCGTATAGGTCAGCGTTTTGCCATCAGGTGACACGCCATGCCACCAAGATGGACTGTTGGGAGTCACGCGGGTTGGATCGGCATCCTCGGTTTCATCGCCCAAGCGTTGCGTCCAAATCACCGACCCTTCGCCGTAGGTATGATCGGAAAAGATCAGAGTTTCACCATCGGGCGTGATGCCGTGATCGTTGTTGAGCTTTATGCAGAGCCCCGTGTCGATTTCCCACAGCTCAGGATTTTCCAGATCAACCCAAAACAGGCTGCCCTCACCATTGACGATCAAAGCATCGCCTTCAGGCGTCCAATTTGGGGCCTCGATGTGCATATCCGTTTCTAAAATCGGAAAGGATTTTCCCTCTTCGAAATCATACACCATTACGCGTGAGGTCCAGCTCATGTCGTCATCCTTTGAGCGCCGCTTTGGTCAGGCCTGCGGCGTATATGAGAAACGGGAAAACAGCGCCTCGCGCCCCTGCCCTGTGATGTCCATCGCATACATGCCAATGAAGCCCCCCGTAAAGGACCCATGTTCGCCAAAGCCCGCTTCATCGGAAATAAGCGTGGCATCCAAAACGCCGCCAATGTCCGCCCAATCGCCATCACCCATGCGCCAAGAGAACCGCAAATCCGCGTGATCCACATCGGCACGCATTTGCACGGGCCCCTCGGGGATCGCGATTGGATCGCCGTGCCATGTGAGTTCATTGTCCATATGATCGCCAAGACAAGACACCACGCGCAAACAGCGACCGATGTCTGGCTCAAAACAGATCAGCAGTTTGTGAAATTTGTGGCGATTGTAATAGTGGGTCAGGCCAGCTGCATGTTGATAGGTGTCGGGCTCAAATGACACTTCCGTCTCGGCGCGAAATACAAAATGCTCTTGGCGACGCGCGACCAAAGCATTTTCAAACCAAGAGCCAAAACTTTCTCGCCCAATAAGGTGCAAGCCATTGTCCACACGGAACAGGCGCTCAGGGTGAGGATGGCGCAACCATTGGAAATCTATCGGCAATTCAGTGCCTTCGAACTGGGTCACATGCGCCTCGGGCGCGCGTGGTGCAACATCGACAAGGCCCGGCAATTCTGCACGCGGCACCAAGCCGCCCTGCTCAAGATACAGCCAATCATCTTTCCAAACGCAGCGTTCAATCCCAGTTTCACGCCCCATGGGACAGAAAAACTGACCAGACCCGCGTTTCTGAATGGGCCGCCCCATCAAGAACGTATGGTACACGTCGCCCTCAGGCGTTTCCACATATTGGCCATGCCCCGTGCGCTGGATCGGGCTTTCAGTAAGCGGCGTATTTTGGGTCGAGATCACATGCAGATCGGGGTGATCCTCATAAGGCCCCCAGATCGATTTGGACCGCGCCAAAGACACTGCGTGACCATAGCCCGTGCCGCCCTCAGCTGTGGTCATGTAATAATAGCCGTTGCGTTTAAATACGTGTGGCGCCTCAGTCAGACCATGAGATGTGCCAGGATAGACGTTTTCGACCTTGCCGGTCAGGCCATGCTCCGGCGACCATTCTTGCATCAAGATACCGTCAAAAGACGAATGCTTTGGATTGCCGCCCGTGCCCGCACCGCGGTGGTTCCATTGCATGTTCATAAAGTATTTTTTACCGTCCGTGTCATGAAACAAAGACGGATCAAACCCTGATGAATTCACATACCAAGGGTCACACCAGTCGCCATCAATGGTCTCGCAGGCGGTGATGTAGTTGTGCGCATCTTTGAACTTGCCCTTCAAGCGTTTGACATCCGTGTAGACCAGATAGAACTTGTCTCCATCATGGGAAAGGCACGGCGCCCAAATCCCGCAACTGTCTGGATTTCCACGCATATCCAATAGCGCGGCCCGATTGAGAGGCCGCGCCACAAGATCCCAATTCACCAGATCCCGAGAGTGAAATATTTGCACACCAGGATACCACTCAAATGTGGACGTCGCGATGTAATAGTCGTCCCCAACCCGCACGAACGACGGATCAGGGTTGAAACCGGGAAGAATTGGGTTCTGGATCAATAGATCACTCCTTAGCTTTCTGAGGACAAGGCCCACAGATTGATTTTTTCCTCATCGGCATGCTCGTCGATGAAGGCAAGCTCTTCAGCTGTGAATTCAAGATTGTTCACCGCGCCCACACAATCTGTGACTTGTGAGGGTTTCGACGCACCAATCAAGGCAGTGGTAATGCCATTGTTGCGCAGCACCCAAGCGATGGCCATTTGCGCCAGCGTTTGTCCGCGAGATTGCGCCATGTCGTTCAACTTATTGAGGTTGGCGATGGCACGGTCTGACACAAACTCAGGTTTCAGCGATTTACCTTGGGTCGCACGCGACCCTTCGGGGATACCGCCCAGATATTTATTGGTCAGCATACCTTGCGCCAGCGGTGTAAAGGCGATTGAGCCGACACCCAGCTCTTGCAGCGTGTCTTTCAACCCATCGTGTTCCACCCAACGGTTAAGCATGTTGTAGCTCGGCTGGTGAATGATACAGGGCGTTCCAAGCTCATTCAAAATGCGCACAGCTTCACGTGTTCGATCCGAATTATATGATGAAATTCCAACATATAGCGCCTTACCTTGACGTACGATGCTATCGAGCGCCCCCATGGTTTCTTCCAAAGGCGTGTCAGGGTCAAAGCGGTGCGAATAGAAAATGTCGACGTAATCCACGCCCATGCGTTTGAGCGATTGATCACAAGACGCCATCAAATACTTGCGTGATCCCCATTCGCCATAAGGCCCATCCCACATGAGATAACCGGCCTTGGATGAAATAATCATCTCGTCGCGGTAGCCTGCAAAATCGGTTTTCAGGATCTCACCAAAGGCGGTTTCTGCCGAGCCCGGACGTGGGCCATAGTTGTTGGCGAGATCAAAATGGGTGATGCCTGCATCAAACGCAGTATGCAAAATGTCGCGCTTTGTTTGATGCGGCGTGTCATCACCAAAGTTGTGCCAAAGGCCCAAAGAGACGGCGGGTAGTTTCAAACCTGAATTGCCGCAACGGCGGTACTGCATAGTCTCGTAACGGTTTTCTGCGGGGGTATATGTCATAGTGTCCTCCAAAATATCAGTGGTGTGGGCGAAACTCTGATCGCACACATCCTTTGCCTTGAAACCTTTATGCGCAGTTTTCACCACTGGAACCAGACGCGACGGCGCACGCCCCTTGAGCGAAAATGTTAGCGCAACCGTGCTGTGCAATTTACACGCAAGCCTATGAGTAAAATTTTTGAAGATGCCCCAAAAGGCAGCCCCGACATGCCTTACCCAAGTAGTTTAGACGCTTCCTCCGGTGTCACTGCGGCAGGACGTTCACAGGTCGTTGTCATCTCAACAAAGCGTCCCTCTTCTCCTGATTTCAACACGGACGTCATCACCTCAACCGCATGTAAGGCCAGTTCCAGCGAACAACGGTGCGGGCGATCTTCAACAATCGCCTGCGCCATATCGGCCAAACCAGCAGTCCGATAATTGGCGCGCGGCGTGCCCTGCCCGTCTTCTTGGTTGGAAATGCCAAAGGGGTGATCCGGCTGGGACAGCTCTTTGATCTCTTTATCTTTGCCGGCGATTTCCACTAAGCCACCGAAGAAATTGGGATCAGGCACAAAAATAGATCCTTCTGTGCCGTAAAGCTCCATATTAGCATGACGATGCGCCCAAACGTCCCAAGACGTGGACAGGGTGATCGTGGCCCCTGAGACAAATTCAAGCAAAGCGTGGATGTTTGTCGGCGTCTCAACGGGGATTTTCTCGCCCGCGCGCGGGCCTTCAGTCGTGATCGTGCGCGTGTCAGAGGCGGATGTCGTCAGGGCCACGACGCGTTTCACCGGTCCCAAGAGTTGGATCAGATTGGTGACGTAGTAAGGCCCCAAATCCAGCATCGGCCCGCCGCCAGCAACAAAGAAAAAGTCAGGATTGGGGTGCCACATTTCCATGCCTGGCGACAGCACATGCGCCGTGCCCGAGGTAATGCGCCCCACCTGCCCTGCATCAATCGCCGCTCGCGCTGCCTGATGCGCACCGCCCATCCAAGTGTCCGGCGCAGATCCAACCCTCAGTCCGGTTTTGGCACAAAGGCTGCGTAGCTCTTCACCCTCAGCCAGCGACAGCACGAAAGGCTTTTCGGAATATGCATGCTTGCCCGCTTCCAATATCTGTTTGGTCACCGCAAAATGCGCTGCGGGAATGGTCAGATTGAGCACCAAGTCAATGTCATCCGCCGCCAACAAGTCCGCAACCGTTTCTGCCCGCACGCCCTCGTATTCTGCAGCCCGCGCAGTGGCGGCCTCCATATTGAGGTCCGCAACCGCACGCACTTCTAGCGCTTTGAAATTGGGGGCAAGCCCCAAGTAAGACGTCGAAATATTACCGCATCCAATGATGCCGACACCAAGTTTTGTCATAGGTATAATCCTTTCTCGATCTTAAAATTTACGAGCATTTTCAATCGCAACCGAGGCAAAGCGCTTGTGATCTGACGGATTGTCATGCTCCATCACAAACAGATCCGCAGAGGTGAATTCACGCACGGCCGACATGATTGCAGGCCAGTCCATGATGCCCGTTCCTGCATCAGCCCAGCCACCCTCGTCGTCTTTGGTGCCCGCTGGCGCAATGTCTTTCACGTGCACTGCCGTAATGCGTTTGCCATAGCGTTGGATCGTTTCAATCGGGTCTTTGCCGCCACGCACGACCCAAGCGATATCCAGTTCAAAGTTCAGGCTTGGCCCGCCCTCGATGATCAAATCTTGAGGCGTCTCGCCTGTGGGCAAAGTGGCGAACTCGAAGTCATGATTGTGCCAGCCGAACACCAATCCTTTGGCCACAATCGGCGCGCCCGCTTTTTCCAAACGCGCCCCGAAAGCGCGCCATCCTGCGGCGTCCGTTGGACGCTCATCCGGCATCAAAAATGGCACATAAACGTGTTCAATGTTGAGTGCCTCGCAAATCGCGATCACCCCATCGGGATTGTTTTCGACCATATCCAACGCGAAGTGGCCAGATTTCATGTGCAATCCAGCCGCCTTGAGGCGTGTTTTGAGAACATCTAATTCCTCAAGCTCGTTGTAGAACGCGCCATACCCTTCACATTGCGCATAGCCGAGTGCGCCAATCATCGCGAGGGTTTCAGCCTGATCCCAATCGCGGGAACTGTACAGTTGGTATGAAAAATCGGTCATAATTGGGTCTCTCTTTCATCGGCATTCATATGACTGCCCTTGGTTGTCGGTATGATCGCAAAGCGCGTCGGTTTTGCGTTTTCAATGAACCACGTCGTAAGTGGCTGAATGCAGGTCGCGCAGGGTAATTTGCGGCGCCTGCCCTAAGCTCTCAGGCGTAAAGGTGATTGTCAGCGGCGTGTCCGGCAAAAGCGTGACAGCATTTTCACTAAAGCGGCCCGCGATATCTGCCTCCAAACTCACAAACAGACCTAAGCCTCGTGAGGTCAAAGTGACCTCTGTCACATCGTTAATTTGGGTTGTTTTGAGATCAATCTTCGCATGCAAAAGATCGTAGGTTTTCCACGCTTTCGGCGCAAAAATATCAGCGCCCAACAATGGCGCGCCCATTGCGTCCTCCCCCGCATCCCACGAGAAATACAAAATTTCATCGTCATTCAACACGGTATCGCCAAGCCGGATCGCCTCGACTGCCTCGGCACTTTTGGCGGTCACGTTAAAGCGGTCAATCTCACGGGTTGCACCTGCCATATCAACGGCTTGAATACGCAAATCAACAACGTGGTCTTCAGGCAAGTCGGACACCACGGAAAACACAAATTCGTCTTTGTCGGGCGCAACTGTCACAAGAACGGGCGCGTAGAATTCTTTCGCCATATGGTGCAAAAGCTTCCAATTGCCACCGTAATCAAGGCTCGACCAAGATGCGCAAGGCCAAGTGTCATTGAGCTGCCAAATCAGCGTGCCCATGCAATGCGGCTTCAATGAACGCCACCACGACACGGCCGTTTTGATGGCCAATCCCTGCTGCACTTGGCTCAAATAGACGAAGTTTGAAAAATCCACGGGAAAGCGGAAATAGCGGAACATCGTCGCGGCGATACGTTCATTTCCGCCTTCGTTCTTTTGGTGACTTTCCAAAACAGGTGCCGCGATGTTGCGGTCTTCAGGGGCCACGAAAGTGTCGATGATCCGATTGGACGGATAGCTTTGAAAGCCGAATTCAGAACAAAAGCGTGGGCGAATGTCGCGGTAATGTTCAAAGTCTTTGTTTTCGTGCCAAACCGACCAAAAATGCATATCGCCAGAGCTGTCATCATGCCATGCATCGCCAAAATCAAGTGGACCAGCGGAGGGCGAAGACGGCCACCAAACCGCCTTTGGATGAGCTGCAAACAAGGCGCGCTCAATCGCTGAATTGAGCCGATCATACATCACCAAATAGGTGTCGCGGTTTTCTAAGCTTTCCTTGTACCACGTCAAAGCACCAACCAATTCGTTGTCACCACACCACACCGCCAGTGAGGCATGATGATGCAAGCGTTGAACGTTTTCGCGCACTTCTTCCGCGACATTTTGCAAAAACGCATCATCACATGGGTACAAATGGCAAGAGAACATGAAATCTTGCCAAACCATAAGGCCCATTTCATCGCAGAGGTCATAGAACCACGTCGGCTCATACTGACCCCCACCCCAAACGCGGATCATGTTCATATTGGCGTCCACAGCGGATTGCAGCAGCTTTTCGACCTCTGCGCGTTCAATCTTGCCCGCCAAAGCATCCGCTGGAATCCAATTGGCCCCTTTGGCAAAGACATCACGGCCATTGACGCGGAATTTAAACCCGATGCCTGCCGCGTCCTTTTCGGTGACCAATTCCATCTGACGCAGCCCGATGCGGCGATATTGGATTTCTTCGTCCAGACGCACCTCTAAATCATAAAGCGGCTGCATGCCCTGCCCTGCGGGCCACCACAATTCAGGGTTTTCGACAACAAACTCACCGGTCGCAACGCCTGCGATGATTTGAGGCGTAACGCTCCGCCCACCAAAGCGCATCTCAACCGTATGACCGTCTGGCGCGTTTTGCACATGGGCATTGGCCGCCAGCGTGACAGTGCCTGTCTCGTCGAACACTTGATCAATCAGAATGTGCGAAATGCGCGGCGACGAGATCGGCACAAGGGTCACTGCACCAATGATCCCGCTCGGAGCCAAGGCAATATTCCAATCCCACCCAAAATCGCATGCCGGCTTGCGCAGCATGTTTCCGTTGGGAATAGGACAGTTAAAGGAGTACGGGATCGTGTAGCGCTGTGCGTCTTGACGCGCTTTGCCTTCTGCCACCACGGACTTGAAGGTTAAAACCAGCTCGTTTTCGCCAATCTTTGCAACCTTGGAAATATCCGCCCGCCAAGTGCGAAAATTGTTATCCGCACTCAGAACATGCGTGCCGTTTACCGAAACATCAACGACGCCATCTAAGCCCGTCAGCACCAATTCTTGCGATACATCTGTCAGTGAAAAGACTGTTGAGGCGAGCCATTCACGCTCACAAATCCAGCGCAAGCCGTATTCATTACGGCCCCAGTACGGATCCACAATTTTGCCCGCATCATGCAACGCACTTACGGTGTCAAATGGCACAGTAACCGAAAGGTCATAGGTGCCACTGTCATCGCGAAGGGTCCAGTTTTCAAAGGCAGTCATTAAGATCATCCGTCGATTTAGGCCACAGAGCACGCGTCAAGCGCAGGCAGTCTGAGCCAAAGAAAGTTTTTGAAATCAAGGGGCGACCGCGCCGCCCCTGTTAGATCTGCGTCGGTGTTACAAGCGTTCTTCTGTCGCTTTATCAAACATTGACGCATGTGCTGGATCGAACGAAATATTTAGAACGTCGCCAGACTGAACCGTAGATGTCCCATCCATACGAATACGGAATGGAGCGCCAGCAACCTGAGTCCACACAAGCGTATCGGACCCCATCGGTTCGACGATCTGTGCGGTGACTTGCAGTTGCACAGGTCCTGTGCCGTCAACGACCACATGTTCTGGGCGAATACCAAACCACGCAGGCCCACCGGTTTGACCCGCAGGCGTAAATTCATACCCCTTCAGATCGATCGACAGGTCACCGGCTGTAAACACACCGCTGTCCACATCGCCTTCAAAGAAATTCATCGCAGGCGAGCCAATGAAATCAGCCACGTATTTGTTCACAGGGCGATTGTAGATCTCTTTCGGGCTGGCAAGCTGCTGGATCAATCCATCTTTCATGATCGCAATGCGGTCTGCCAAAGTGAGCGCTTCGACCTGATCGTGGGTCACGTAGATCATGGTGTTTTTCAACTGCTGGTGCAGCTGTTTCAACTCAACCCGCAGGTCTGT
This sequence comes from Pacificibacter sp., assembly GCF_039769035.1. Lineage (NCBI taxonomy): Bacteria > Pseudomonadati > Pseudomonadota > Alphaproteobacteria > Rhodobacterales > Roseobacteraceae > Pacificibacter > Pacificibacter sp. The sequence goes on along the minus strand of NZ_JBDMZG010000123.1, from coordinate 6,651 downwards.
GCGCAGCTTGGCATCCAAGTTCGACAAGGGCTCGTCAAACAAGAACACATCCACATCGCGCACCAAAGCCCGCCCGATTGCAACGCGTTGCCGTTGTCCACCTGACAAAGCGCCCGGTTTGCGGTCGAGCAGTTCTTCCATTTGCAGAATTTCAGCCGCACGCGCGACGCGTTTTTCGATCTCGGCTTTTGGCACCTTGGCATTTTTCAGACCAAAAGTCAGATTGCCCCGCACCGTCATCTGCGGATAAAGCGCGTAGGACTGGAACACCATGCCAATGCCGCGCTCAGAGGGTTCGGCCCATGTGACGTTGTTTCCGCCAATATGGATCTGCCCGCCTGAGACTTCCAAAAGCCCCGCGATGCAGTTCAGCAAGGTGGATTTGCCACAACCAGACGCGCCAAGCAGCACGATAAACTCGCCATGCGCAATATCAAGATTGAGGTCTTTGAGGACCTTCACGGCCCCAAAGTTGAGATCGAGGTTTTTGATCGAGACGGATGGGTTTTCGATTACTGTCATAGTCTTAGCCTTTCACGGCGCCGGCTGCGATGCCGCGAACGAACAGCTTGCCGGATACGAAATAGATAACGAGAGGCACAAGGCCGGTGAGCAGAGTCGCCGCCATATTGACGTTGTACTCTTTGACCCCTTGCACGGAGTTCACGATGTTATTGAGCTGCACCGTCATCGGATAAATCGCAGGTTTGGTGTAGACGACGCCAAACAAGAAATCGTTCCAGATGCCCGTGACCTGAATGATCATCGACACAACAAAGATCGGCAAAGACATGGGCAACATGATCTTAAAGAAGATCGCCCAAAATCCTGCCCCATCAACGCGCGCAGCCTTGAACAGTTCTTGCGGGATGCTTGAGAAATAGTTGCGGAATAACAAAGTGTTGATCGGCATACCAAAGATCATATGCACCAGAACCAAACCACCAAGCGACCCCATAAGACCCATTTCGCGCAAGATGATCACGATGGGATAGAGCATGATTTGATAGGGAATAAAGGCGCCCAAAAGCAGTACGTTAAAGAAGAACTCCGAGCCTTTGAATTTCCACATCGACAGCCCGTACCCCGACACAGAGGCAACGGTAATCGACAGGATCACTGACGGGATCAAAATCTGAACAGAGTTCCAAAATCCGCGCGACAGGCCATCACAGTTGATGCCGGTACAGGCCTCGGACCAAGCCTTGACCCAAGGTTGGAACGTGATCTCAACGGGCGGCGCAAAAATATTGCCCATGCGCACCTCGGCCATGTCTTTGAGCGAGGTCACCACCATCACCCACAGCGGCAAAAGGTAGTAGAGCGACATGACAATCAACGTGCCATATAGGAACAAGTTGGCGGGCGAAAAGCGGCGTTTGGGTTTGGGGCCTTTGGGCCCTGACAGCGCTGCGTCTGCAATTGACTGAGGGTGAGATTGGGTCATTGGTTTTTCTTGCCCCCGAATTGAAGATACACATATGGGATCAAAATGATCACAACCATCACCAGCATCATCGTTGACGCGGCAAAGCCTTGGCCCAGATTTTGACGACCAAACAGCGTGTCATAAACGTATTTGGCCGGCACTTCTGACGAAATCCCAGGCCCGCCTGAGGTCTGCGCGACCACAAGGTCATAGACCTTAACGATACCTGCGGCGATCAGCACCAAAGCAGTCACAAACACAGGCTTCATCATGGGAATGATCACCACGATATAGGTTTTCACCGTGCCGATCCCGTCAACACGGGTGGCCTTCCAAATGTCTTCGTCGATGCCTCGCATCCCCGCCAACATGATGCACATGATCAGCCCCGTGCCCTGCCACAGACCGGCGATCAAAATGCCGTAAATCACGATGTCCGAGTTGTAGAGCGGGTCGAAAGCAAAGCTTTCCCACCCCAGATTGCGCACAATCGATTGGATGCCAAATTCAGGGTTCAAGATCCACTGCCACACAAGGCCCGTGACCACGAAAGACAAAGCAAACGGATAGAGGAAAATGGTGCGAAAGGTGTTCTCAAACCTGATTTTTCTATCCAGTAAAGCGGCCAAAACGAACCCGATCACCAAGGTGAAAACCAGCGAACAAGCGCCAAAGATAAACAGGTTCTCTACCGAGACCAACCAACGGCGCGAACTCCAAAGTCGCTCATATTGGTCAAAGCCAACGAAGTTGAGCTTCGGCAAAAGCTTTGAGCCGGTGAACGAATGAACAATCGTCCAAGCAGAACACCCAATGAAAACAACCAAAGCGGTCAATATCATTGGGATCGCCGCGATTTTCGAACTTAGGTTTTTGAATATCTTGATCGGTGGCTTGGCATAGTCGCGCCTGCTCCGATCAACCCCGTGATCCGTTGCTGCCATGGCAGAAACATCCCCCTATTGCGCACTGAGTGGTCTGGGCCAGCTCAACACATGAGTAAAAAGACCCGGCCGCGCGCATCGCGGGCCGGGTCAAAGACCTGTCTGGATCAGTCAGCGCTCGCGATAAGCGCAGCGTATTCCGCTTGCGCATCAGCTGCCGACATGTCGGAGGACCAGAATTCAGTCATGAGGTCTTCGATCTGACCCGTTGTGTCCGCAGACAACAGCTGGTTGCCATCAGGCAAGATGTTGCCAGAGGCAAGGATCGCGAGACCTTTTTTCATGCAGTCATTGGCTGCTGAAAGATCAACATCACCGCGCACAGGCAGTGAGCCTTTCTTCAGGTTGAAATCAACTTGTACAGCTTTTGACAGCATCAAAGACGCCAGTTCTTTTTGCGCTGATTCGATTGCAGGATCGTCTTGTTTTGGGAAATAGAACGCGTCACCACCGGTTGAGATGATCTCGTTCACGCCCAAACCCGGAAGACATGTGTAATCTTCGCCAGCGACTTTTTCAGCAACAGCAAATTCACCCTGCGCCCAATCACCCATGATTTGACCACCAGCTTTGCCTTCGATCACCATAGCTGTCGCTTGGTTCCAGTCTTGCACGTTTGTGTCTTTTGAGAACTCTCGCGCAGCAGCTGCGGCTTCAAACACTTTTGCGTACTCAGGCCCCGCAGCGACATCCGCGTTTTTGTCTGCATTCACGGCTTTCCATGCGTCAACACCAGCGAGTGCAACAACCATCACACCAAAGGCGCCAGAGGACTGCCAAGACTGACCGCCCATTGCGAGCGGCACTTTGCCGGCCTCTTGCAATGCAGGCATTGCAGCGACGTATTCGTCCCAGTTGGTCGGAACATCAACGCCAATGTCAGCAAAAGCAGAGTTCGACAACCACAACCACTGCCATGAGTGGATGTTCACAGGTGCACAATAAATGCGACCATCAATGGTACAAGAATCGAGCAAGCTGGACGGATGAATAACGTCTTTCCACCCTTCAGCTTCGGCCACATCGGTCAGATCAAGCATCAAACCTGCTTCAACCAGCTCCTCAGCCTGACGGCCGTGGTTGAACTGTGTCGCATGCATTGGGTCACCGCCAAGAATGCGGGAAATCATGATCGGGCGCGCTGTACCGCCGCCGCCTGCAATCGCGCCATCGACCCAATTGTGTTCCGTTTTTTCATTGAGTGCTTTCGCGAACTGGGCCACAGCAGCAGCTTCGCCGCCGGATGTCCACCAGTGCGTAACCTCAAGGTCTACAGCGTGCGCAGTCGTTGCTGCCGCGCTCAATGCTGTCGCGCTCAAGAGTGCTTTGGTTAGTTTCATGTTGGTCGTCCTCCCTAGTTTCGAAAACGTTACAGGAGCACCTATAACGTTATAGATTTTGCAAAAAGTCCAGAATCGGTTACGTTGCATTTCTACGACAAGCAGTATGTCAGCAGTTTTCGCGCTGACAAAGCAAAAAAAATAGGATAGTTTTCAAAGGAACTTTAATAATAAATACCAAAGGTTAGCGCTATCAAGTACAATTGGTTTTTGACGAGCAGGCCGGAGCAAGGGACGCAAAACGACCGAATCCGACCAGAATCAGCAACTCAAAAATGCCACCCAAACGCGATCGTTTTTAACCGAAATGAGGGATCATGACCGCACCTGATGACGACCAAAACGGACTACGTTCTGGCGAGCGACCAACGCTAAAAACCATATCTCGGATTACGGGCCTAGCAGTCGCAACAGTCAGCCGGGCGCTCAACAATGCGCCCGATATATCCGTTGAAACCAAGAAGCGTGTGCGTGCTTGTGCAGATTCAATTGGCTACTTACCCAACCGCGCGGGTGTGCGCCTGCGCACAGGGAAGACGAATGTGATTTCATTGGTCTTGTCCACTGAACACGACATGATGAACCACACCGCACAGTTGATATCATCCGTTGCGGGCGCGCTGCGCGCCACGCCATATCATCTCATTGTAACGCCATTTTTCCCTGACGAAGATCCAATGCGCCCAGTGCGTTACGTGGTTGAAAACCGCACATCTGATGCCTTGATCCTCAACCAAACCGAGCCAGATGACCCGCGCGTTAAGTACCTTTTGGAACGCAATTTCCCTTTTGCCACCCACGGGCGCACCAACGGCGACAAACAACATCCGTTTGCGGACTTCGACAACTACGAGTTCGGCGTGATTGGAATGGAAGCGTTGGCACGACGGGGCCGCAAATGCGTGTTGATCGTGGCACCCCCGCCCTATCAGAACTATGGGCGTGAAATTTTAGAAAGCACCAAACAAACCGCCGAAAGACTGGGGCTACGTCGCCTCGTTTTGCAGGACGTCACGTCAGACAGCCCTCCCCGCGACATTGAAGCCTCAGTTCGCGGAGCCATAGCTGCCAATCCCGACATTGACGCCCTGTTTTGCGCCTCAACAACGTCGACCATGGTGGCAGTGGATACCGCGGAAGCAATGGGGCTCGTCATTGGTGACACAATGGACGTGTTTTCAAAAGAAGCCATCCCATTCCTACGCCGCTTTCGGCGCGGCATTTTAACGGTACACGAGGACGTGAGTTTGACAGGCGCAAGTCTTGCCGAGGCCGTTATACGCGCGATTGAAACGCCCAAAGCGCCCCCCCTTCAGGTTCTGGATACTCCGAAGTTTTCTGATCCATTGTTGGAGTAACGGTGCCCTAGAACCGAATTTCACCCCAGTGCGGATACCCACTGAACAGACTCACACCTCAAAAGGACACAGACATGGCGACAACGATGAAAGGCCCTGGGCTTTTTTTGGCCCAATTTGCAGGGGCCGAAGCACCCTTTGACACTCTGGAGAACATCACCAAGTGGGCCGCAGGTCTTGGATACAAAGGCGTTCAAATTCCAACATTTGTGACCCATCTGTTTGATCTCGATAAAGCCTTCGAAAGTGACGCCTACATTGATGAGGTCAAAGGCATTTGCGCAGACGCAAGCGTGGAAATCACGGAGCTGTCGACCCATTTGCAAGGTCAGCTTGTGGCAGTGAACCCCGCCTATGATCTCGCCTTTGACGCTTTTGCGCCCGAGCGCGTGCACGGAAACCCAAAAGCGCGTCAAGAGTGGGCCGTAGATCAAATGATGAAAGCGGCCGTCGTCTCGCGCAAGCTTGGCCTTGATAATTCTGTGTCCTTCACCGGATCTTTGGCTTTCCCGTATCTGTACCCTTGGCCGCAGCGCCCTGAGGGGTTGATCGAAGAAACGTTCGCAGAATTGGGCCGTCGCTGGACGCCTATTTTGAATGCTTATGAGGATCAAGGCGTCAATGTTGGGTATGAAATCCACCCTGGTGAAGACGTGTTTGACGGCGCGACCTTTGAAATGTTTGTCGATGCCGTGGGCGGACACAAGCGCGCGCAAATTAACTATGATCCCTCGCATTTTTTGCTGCAACAAATGGACTATCTCGCGTTTATTGATCTCTATCACGACCGCATTTGCGCCTATCACGTCAAAGACGCTGAGTTTAATCCAGACGGGCGCCAAGGCGTTTACTCAGGCTATCAGTCATGGGTCAACCGCGCTGCGCGCTTCCGATCCTTGGGCGATGGTCAGGTGGACTTTAAGGCAATTTTCTCGAAACTCGCGCAATACAATTACGACTCTTGGGCCGTGCTTGAATGGGAATGCTGCCTGAAATCCCCAGAGCAAGGGGCCGCCGAAGGCGCGCCATTTATTGCGCAGCATATCATTGAAACCACCGACAAAGCTTTCGATGATTTCGCCGGTGGCGACGTAGACAAGGCCACGATCAACAAGATTCTTGGACTTTAAAGTCGCAGGCTTAGGAATTGATAACATGACACAAAAACTGAAACTGGGCATGGTAGGCGGTGGACGCGGCGCGTTCATCGGCGCGGTGCACCGCATTGCGGCACGGATCGACAATGAATGGGAACTGATCGCAGGTGCCCTCTCCTCAGATCCCGCACGTGCTGCAGCGTCGGCTTCGGACCTCGGGTTGGATCCTGCGCGTTCTTACGGTTCTTATGAAGAGATGGCCAACGCAGAGGCCAGCCGCGCAGACGGGATCGATGCGGTTGCTATCGTCACGCCCAACCATATGCATGCCGGCCCCGCAATTGCTTTTCTTGAGGCGGGTATTCACGTCATTTGCGACAAACCTTTGGCGGCCACACTCGAAGATGCTTTGAAAATTGAAGAGGCCGTCGCGCGCACCGGCAAGCTGTTTATCTTAACCCACAATTACACCGGCTATCCGCT
>NZ_JBDMZG010000016.1:0-13058 GCF_039769035.1 Pacificibacter sp. | reverse complement strand
TGGGCGACCCTGATCCCGACAAGAACCCGCGTTTGCGTATGGCCGTGAAAGAGGCCAAGTCTCAGTCCGTTCCAAAGGACGTGATCGAGCGCGCGATTAAAAAAGCGATCGGCGGCGACGCGGAAAACTACGACGAAATCCGCTACGAAGGCTACGGCCCTAACGGCGTCGCTGTGATCGTTGAATGTATGACAGACAACCGCAATCGCACCGCATCCACTGTGCGCTCCACGTTTTCCAAAAACGGTGGCAACCTTGGCGAGACAGGGTCTGTTGGCTTCATGTTCGACCGCAAAGGCTCTGTCACGTACCCTGCTTCTGTTGGGGATGCGGACACGGTGATGATGGCGGCGATTGAAGCGGGCGCAGAGGATTGCGAAAGCTCAGAAGACGGTCACCACATCACTTGCGAAGGCACGGATCTGCACGAAGTTTCCACTGCCTTGGAAAAAGAGCTGGGCGAATCTGAAAGCACCAAATTGATCTGGCAGCCAAATATCCAGACAGAACTTGATCTGGAAGGCATGGAAAAGCTGATGAAGCTGGTCGATGCTTTGGAAGATGACGATGACGTGCAAACCGTCACCACTAACTTTGAGGCCTCAGACGAGGTTATGGCGCAACTGGGTTAACCTGTCGCCAGTACATCGAATTGAAAGCTCCGCCATCACTTGATGCGCGGGGCTTTTTTATGGCTGCACCAAATAGGCGCGCGCCGCTTTGCGCACAGATGCGGTGAGGCCTCGCAGTGGCGATTTGACGGCGCGCGAGACATGCCAAAACAATGGAATATCCAGCGGCGTGTCTGGGATGAGTTCGCACAATTGCCCCTTGGCTTTGGCCGCTTTAAAATAACGATCAGGGTTCAACCCCCAGCCCAATCCTGCAATCGCCCCATCCAGGAACGCCTGCGTAGACGGTAGACGGTGATGGGGCAGGGACAGTTTGCGGCCGATGTTGCGTTCCACCCATAGGTCTTGCAGTTGGTCCTTTGCGCTGAACACCATTGCGGGTGCGGACTTCAATGTTTCTGCTGTCACACCGCCTTGAAAATGCTGGGCCACAAAGGCTGGCGATGCCGTGGCGCGATAGCGCTGCGCCCCCAAAGCAATGCTGTCACAGCCCGTGATCGGCCCCGCGTGCGACGACACAGCCGCCGCCACTTCGCCGCGTTTAAGCCAATCGCCAGCAGTGTCTTGGTCGTCGATTTCAAGATCAAACATCAGCCCATCGGTCTGGGCAAGGGCGTCCACAAACCATGTGGCCAGACTGTCGGCGTTCACCGCGATGCGCACGGTTTTGGGACCAGTCGCATTTGGAACAATATCTTGCGACAGCTCCGCTTCTAAAAGCCCGACATTTTCAGCGTGGCGGGCCAGCCGCTTGCCAGTATCTGTGCCCGTGCAAGGCGTGCCCCGCACGACGAGCGTACAGCCATGACGATCCTCAAGTGTTTTAATCCGTTGCGAAATAGCGGATGGGGTCACGCCCAGCGTTCTGGCAGCATGATCAAAGGAACCGCTGCGCAAAACAGCGGCGAGGGCTTCTAGACCTGCATAATCTAACATTAGCATTCCTTCATTCACTTTAGTCTAAATCGCTATCACTAATCTCACTGTTGCGCTAGACAGGCGCAAAGAACAGGGGCCAAGATGCAGGCAATACTCACAGGATTTCTCACAGGGCTATCGTTGATCGTTGCCATCGGCAGCCAAAACGCCTTTGTCTTGCGCCAAGGATTGCGCCGCGCGCATGTGTTGCCCGTTGTGCTGATCTGTGCGCTGTCCGACGCCATTTTGATAACCGTGGGCGTGTTTGCCTCGGCCTCTATATCTTCTGCGATGCCCATGCTTTTGCCTGTGATGCGGTGGGGTGGGGCTGCGTTTTTGTTGGTGTACGGCGCGCTTGCATTGAGGTCAGCTTGGCGTGGAGGGCAACATTTGACGCCTACAGATGGCACGGCGCAAACGTTGCTTGCAGCACTTACGACCTGCTTGATGCTGACTTGGTTCAATCCGCATGTGTACCTTGATACTGTTGTGCTTTTGGGGGCAATTTCGACCAAGTTCGGTGGCGAGGCTGGCTTGTTTGCCTTGGGGGCGATCACAGGATCGACTGTCTTCTTTTTTGCTTTGGGGTTTGGGGCGCGTTTTCTGGCGCCATTTTTTGCAAATGAGCTGTCTTGGCGCATTTTGGATGCGGTAATTGCCGTCATTATGACGACCATCGCCGTGAAACTGATCATCGGCGCTTAAGTGCACTTGCACCTTTGAAAACAAAGGCAGATGGTCGCCTCATGACACGAGCTCCGCTTTCTCAACCGATCAAAGGCGTCCTTTGGATGTTGGCCACGACGTTCAGTTTTGTGGCCGTCAATGTTTTGGTGAAATACGTCGGCACGGGGTTGCCGGTGATACAGTCAGCCTTTTTGCGCTTTGCTTTGGGGTTGGTGTTTTTGATTCCGATGCTGAAATCGGTTCTTGCAGTGCAATACACGCGCGAGATCGTGCTCTTGTCGATCAGCCGCGGTGCAGTGCACGCTATTGCGATGTTGCTTTGGTTCTATGCCATGACGCGGATTCCCTTGGCCGAAGTCACTGCGATGAACTTTATGAACCCGATCTATGTCACCATCGGTGCGGTGATTTTCTTTCGCGAGAAAATCGCAGCCCCGCGCATAATCGCGCTGATTGTCGCGGTGTTGGGCGGGCTTATCATTTTGCGCCCCGGATTTCGTGACATCGATCCTGGTCACGTCGCGATGATATTCGGCCCAATGGGAATCGCCGGAAGCTACCTTTTGGCCAAGGCGCTGTCAAAACGCGTCTCTGCTGAGGTTGTGGTCTTTATGTTGTCGACCGTTGTGCCTTTAGCCTTGTTGCCGTTCGTGTTCTTCGTTTGGGAAACGCCAACAACCACTGAACTGCTTCTTTTGTTTCTCACATCATTTTTTGCCACTGCAGCGCACTACTGCATGACCCGCGCTTTCGCTTGTGCGCCCCAATCGGCCATTCAGCCTGTGACCTTTTTACAGTTGGTTTGGGCGACGATTTTGGGCGCTGTGTTGTTTGGTGAAGGCTTTGACATCTATGTGATCGGTGGTGGCGCTTTGATCATGGCGGCGGTGACATTCATCACCATCCGCGAAGCGCGGGCGAAAAGCCGAACGGCATCTGCAAAAGCCCTTCATTAAAAGCGATCTCAGTTGATCTTTGTCAAAGTCTAACCCCGAAAAATGGTGGACAGTTGGGATAAGAAATGGATCAAAAGGAGACGCACCATGTCCAACACCCCACACGAATTGTCCGCCGATTTCCCTGAATTTGCTGACAAGATTTCTGATTTGAAACTGTCCGATGCGCACTTTGCGCGTTTGATGGACGAATATCATGCGCTCAACCGCCAAGTGCACCGCGCAGAGACTGACGTTGAGCCTGTGGACGACTTGGTTCAGGCGGAAATGCGCAAACAGCGGATGGCTTTGAAGGACGAGCTATACGCGATGCTGAACAAGGCGGCTTAACCAAATTTAACACATTATGACTAAGGGCACGTTAACCATTTGATAACGTGCCCTCTTGCATTTGTTCTCGTTTTACCCCACATACCGAGGTGTGAAATGGGGTATGATACAATATGTTGCGGTCATTGTGACCGTCGTGGGGCTTGGTGTGGCTTTCCCGTCCGTGAATTCGGTCGAATTCAAGGCGGTACGCACCGCGCAAGCGCCTGCCGTAAAGCCTGTCTCTGATACAATTAGATTAACGGGCGCGGCCCATGTGATTGACGGCGACACGCTTTCGCTGGGCGATGTCCGGATTCGGCTGCATGGAATCGATGCCCCTGAAATGGCTCAGACATGTAGCGACATCAAAGGCGCGGAATGGAGCTGTGGCACCTGGTCCAAGGCCGTGCTTGAACGTCTTGCAGTGGGCTCTGTGACCTGCGTGCAAATGGACATTGACCGCTATGATCGTATCGTTGGCAAATGCTATGCCAAGGACGTGGACCTAAATGCGGAAATGGTCACCAATGGGGCCGCCTTCGCTTACGAGAAGTATTCCAAAGACTACGTCGCACACCAAGCTAAGGCGCGCTCTGACGCGGTTGGTCTTTGGCGTGCTGGCGTGCAATTGCCGTCCGAGTATCGGGCTGAAAAACGTGAAGTGGCTTTGGCCAATCGCCCGCATTCAGCCACACATGGCCCCGAAGGGTGCTCGATCAAGGGCAATATTTCCAAATCAGGTCGTCTGTACCATGTGCCGGGGTCGCGGTGGTATGAAGGCACCAGCATAAATACCAGTAAGGGCGAGCAATGGTTCTGCTCAGAAGCGCAAGCACGCGCGGCGGGCTGGCGCGCTGCGCAGAGCTAAGCATCTTGTGGTGAGGGCATGGGCATGGGCAAGGCGCAAGGAATCCGCACGTCCGTTTCGCGCTGAGACACAGAAAAATGACGGCAGCGAAAAGAAGTTTACATTAATTGCAGAATGCCTCTTGTGCCCGCGCGCAGCATTCTGTAAATCGCCCTCACCGGGTCGTTAGCTCAGTTGGTAGAGCGCTTCGTTTACACCGAAGATGTCGGGAGTTCGAGCCTCTCACGACCCACCATTCCTTCCCACACAGCCATTGCGAACCAAAGACTTCGAAGCAATTCGGGTGTCTGGTCGATGTTTTCCTGTCTCTGTTTGGCAGTGATCATTTTTTTTACTTTGCAACTCACATTTCGTGCATATGGCGCTTGACGCGCTCGCCGTCGAGCCATAGAACGCCACAACGTTCAGACGGTAACGTCAGAATGGTAGCGAGCGGTTGTAGCTCAGTTGGTTAGAGTACCGGCCTGTCACGCCGGGGGTCGCGGGTTCGAGTCCCGTCAACCGCGCCACTTTTCTTCCTTTAAAATTAGAAGTGGTGCTTACAGCGCGCAGTTTTCTGTCGCGTTTTTTTAGCCTGCGCGATTCCCTTTATTCTATCGCGTAGGGCAAGGTGCCCCGTTTGTTTGGATCAATGCTTAGCGCGCGCTCAAGTGGCGGGACAGAGCGTTGGTGACAATTCTTGCGTTCGCAGATTCGACACGAAATACCGATCGGCTCATAGGCGCTTGGCTTTTTGATATCCAAATCATCGGCATAGACCAGATCCGACGCGTGACTGACCTCGCAGCCCAATCCAATCGCGTAACGCCGCACAGGCGCATGAAAGGAACCGCTGGGTTTAGAGACATCGCGCGCAATCGACAGATAGCGCACGCCGTCGGGCGTTTCGGCCAATTGGCGCAAGAACCGTCCTGGCGTTTCAAAGGCGCGGTGCACGTTCCAAAGCGGGCAGGCGCCGCCGTAACGGGCGAATTGCAGACGTGTGGATGAATGGCGCTTGGTGATGGTGCCAGCTTGATCTACGCGGACGAAGTAAAAGGGTATGCCTTTTGCGCCGGCGCGCTGCAGTGTGGACAGGCGGTGCCCAACTTGCTCCATCGAGGCGCCAAATCTATCGCTGAGCATTTCTAGATCGTGCCGCGTTTCTTGGGCTGCTGACAAAAACGCGGTGTAGGGCATCAGGGCGGCACCAGCAAAGTAGTTGGCCAAGCCAATGCGCGCAATTTTACGGGCATCTTCGGTGTGAAACCGTGCAAAGTCCAATGTTGCGTCAAGTAAATCACCTTGGGTGAGCAAGGCCAATTGGTGCAAGATTTGAAAGCTTTGCGTCGCTTTTGACGTGCGGGCGCAGAGCGAGAGGATCCCACGATCTTTGTCGAAGTCGCGCACATTTTCACTGTTGTAGCGAATGTGAATGCCCTGTGATTCCAAAACCTCTATGGCTGCTGCAACGGCATCGCTCGGCTGCCCATTTGGTGCTGCAAAATGCTCGGCCGCGCGATCAATGGAATCAATGTAGTTGTCGCAGTAATGAAAAAAGTCGCGCACTTCTTCCCATGGTGAAGGACGCGCAGGGCTGTCGTCGCGCCCCAAGGCGGCGTCAAGCGAGGCCAATCGTTCCGTGCTTTGTTTGTAAGAGCTATGCAGTTTTAAGAAGGCGCGCGCCAAGGCTGGCGCGTTGCTTGCGGCGAGGCGCAGGTCGGCCAGTGGTGGCGCGCCATCAACAAAGACAGGATCGGCTAAGGCTTCGCGCATGTCCGTGACCATGCGCTCTGCGTCGCCAGAAGACAGCTCGGTAACGTCAAAGCCAAACTCTTGCGCCAAGGCCAGCACAACACCGGTGGACACCGGTCTGTTGTTGTTTTCCATCTGGTTGAGGTAGGGCAAAGACACCCCGAGTTTTTCCGCAAAGGCACGTTGCGTTAGGCCCAAGCGTGTTCGGGTTTCGCGCAGTTTCGCGCCAGCGTAGAGCTTTTTCTGAGCCATGGGGCCTCACATAGTTTGCAGCTTTGCTTTTCAGCAGTTTCGCCTTTGCAAACCTTTGAGGCAAGATTAATTTGCGGTGTCGCCCTGCGACCAATTCACGCTAGGCGTTCAACGCCCGTTCGCGCTGCATAACCCAGACAATGCTTAGGATGCTGCAAAAGGACACTGACACCATGATCAACAGCAGCGGCAAGGCGCCGTTTTCAACCGACATAAATGACCCCGCCATCGCGGATAAAGCAGCACCACCACCGGTCATCATTGCGCCGCCCAAGCCTGCGGCTGTACCCGTGAGCTTAGGGCGCACAGACATAGAGCCAGTCACGGCGTTTGGGATGGTTAGGCCATTTCCAAGTCCCAATGGGATCATGAGGGTAAAGAACCAAAACACCGTGATATGATCTGTGAAAATAAAAAGAGCACATGCTGCGACGCCAGAAAAGGTGACCAACGTACCGAACAGGCACATTTTGTTCATGCCGATGCGTATTGAGTAGCGTGCCGACAGAAAGTTGCCGATAAAATACCCAATCGCTGGCGCACCGATCCCCATGCCAAGCGTGGCTTCGGAGATTCCAAATATTTGCACGCCGACAAACGGAGCGCCGCCCAAAAACGCAAAAAACGTGCCGGACGAAAAGGCTGTGCACAAGGCGTAGCCCAAAAAACGTTGGGAGGTCAGAAGGTCGGGGAAGCCCTTGGCCATTTCGCGGAAAGACCCACCAGATTTTGGCGCGGTCTCTCCCATGTCGAAGAATATCAGCAAGAAAATCACGACGCCTGAGGAGAGCATCAACCAAAACGTGCTTTCCCAACCGTATGCCATCGCCAGAAATCCTCCGAGGGTTGGCGAAAGCATCGGCACCAAGGCCACGCCCATGGTGACATAGGCCATCATGGTTGCTGCTTCTTGTCCGGGGTAGATGTCGCGCACCGCGGCGCGTGACAGTACCATGCCCGTCACCACCGCAGCCTGTGCGCCGCGTAGGATCAAAAACATTGTAATCGTTGTGGCTTGCAGTGCGGCAAAGGTGGCGATGATGAACAAAACAACACCAAGCATCGCAACGGGACGGCGACCAAACCGGTCTGACATCGGGCCAACGATCAATTGCAAGACCGCGTTCATCCCCATGAAGACGCCGACCGACAGCTGCATATAGCCATAGCTCGTGTCGAAATATGTGGTCATTTCCGGCAAGGCGGGCAGGAACACATTCATCGTCATGGTGGAAATGCCGGCCAATAAAACGAGTGTCAGAATATGAGGCGGTGTCGTCCGGTCTAAAAACCGAATGTTTGGTTTTGTGTTCATTGAGAAATCATAGAAGGGCGGGGTGGCTAGTCCACCGCTAACTTGGCGCGCTAGCGCACAGGGGTTTGTCGTGTTTGCGCTCGCAGTGCGCAGTTTGGTTTGCTGTTTTGCAATTCTTCCATTGTGCCGTTTGCACAGTTTGCAAATCTGCCAAACTTTGCTTTCTGTGCAGGAGAAGGGCGGATATGGTGTTGGCAAGTCGCAGAGGAGCCTACCCGTGAAAGATATCAACCAAGAACTTCAAGATCGCCGATCCGAGGCCCGATTGGGTGGTGGGCAGCGTCGTATCGATGCGCAGCACGCCAAGGGCAAACTGACAGCGCGTGAGCGGGTCGAGTTGTTGCTGGACGATGATAGTTTCGAAGAATTCGATATGTTCAAAACCCATCGTTGCACCGATTTTGGTATGGATGCTTCCAAACCTGCAGGCGACGGGGTGATCACGGGCTGGGGCACGATCAATGGCCGCATGGTCTATGTATTTTCCCAAGATTTCACGGTGTTTGGCGGCTCTTTGTCTGAAACCAATGCTGAGAAAATTTGCAAGATCATGGACATGGCAATGCAAAACGGCGCGCCTGTCATTGGCATCAACGATTCTGGTGGCGCGCGCATTCAAGAAGGCGTGGCGTCCTTGTCGGGCTATGCCAACGTGTTCCAACGTAATGTCATGGCCTCTGGTGTGGTGCCGCAAATCTCTGTGATCATGGGGCCCTGTGCGGGTGGTGCTGTGTACAGCCCTGCGATGACCGACTTTATTTTCATGGTCAAAGATTCGTCCTACATGTTTGTGACGGGGCCTGATGTTGTGAAAACTGTGACCAACGAAGTTGTCACCGCAGAAGAGCTAGGCGGTGCGACCACGCACACCAAGAAATCATCTGTGGCGGATGGCGCGTTTGACAATGACATGGAAACGCTCACGGAAGTGCGCCGCTTGGTCGATTTCTTGCCGCTTAACAATCGTGAAAAAGCACCTGTCCGTCCGTTCTTTGACGACCCTGCGCGGATCGATTTGTCACTGGACACGATTATCCCTGACAACGCCAACACGCCTTACGATATGAAGGAAGTGATCTTTAAGGTTGTCGACGAGGGTGATTTTTACGAGATCCAAGCCGAACATGCCAAAAATATCATCACTGGTTTTGCGCGTATCGAAGGGCAGACAGTCGGCGTTGTTGCGAACCAACCTATGGTTTTGGCGGGCTGCTTGGACATCGATAGCTCCAAAAAAGCCGCACGCTTTGTGCGCTTTTGTGATGCCTTTGAAATCCCTGTTTTGACGCTTGTGGATGTGCCTGGCTTCTTGCCTGGCACGTCCCAAGAATACGGCGGCGTGATCAAACACGGCGCTAAGTTGTTGTTTGCCTATGGCGAGGCCACTGTGCCGAAAGTCACTGTTATTACTCGGAAAGCTTACGGCGGGGCCTATGACGTGATGTCGTCCAAGCACCTGCGTGGTGATTTCAACTACGCGTGGCCAACCGCGGAAATTGCGGTGATGGGCGCTAAAGGCGCGACCGAAATTATTCACCGCCGCGATCTTGGAGATGCAGAAAAAATCGCAGCGCACACGGCTGACTATGAGGATCGTTTCGCCAATCCATTTGTGGCCGCAGAGCGTGGATTTATTGACGAAGTGATTCAACCGCAATCCACCCGCAAACGTGTGGCGCGGGCTTTCGCGTCTTTGCGCAATAAAAAACTCGAAAACCCCTGGAAGAAACACGACAATATCCCCTTGTAAGCTGGGATATTTGTGAGGACCTCATGGGCAAAACGAAAACACATCAACAGTGGCACATGCTGCGCGAGGACGGAGAGCTGACGCTGACGCGCCGCTTGCCGGCCAAGTTTGATTTCGCGGCGAAAACCGTGATTTCAGGCGGTGCAGATTTGCGCAAAGGTCGGATCGCGACGCAAGTGCGTCAGGATATGTGGCGTGCTTTGCAAAGTTTGCGTGGGTTCGCGCCGGTCGTGCAGGTCACTGTGCGTGGCGATGATTTGGAAATCGTCGCAGGCGGCGCCGTTGCTGGACGTTTCCCAAAGGCCCATTCTGAGGCGCTTGTCTCTGAGGTTCTCGAAAGCACTGATCGCCGAAACCGTTGGGTGCGCAGCGCACGGAGGACGACCGCATGAAGTTAGGTCTTTTGTCCGCTGTGTTGATGGCGACTGCTTCCATTGCCCATGCAGATCTTACGCCCCGCGAATTGGAAGAGATTACGGTGCCATCTGGTCAACCTGTCGTATTTTTCGAAAGCACTCTGATGCGCCCAGCCATGGGGCTGACGGCGCGGTTTCGTTTTGTCGCCACTGAATTGCCCCAGCGCCTTGCCGAGTTGAGTTACGAAGAACTTGAGGCCGATATGGCCTATCTGTGCAATACCTACGCGCTGCCGCGCATTGCATCCCCAGTGCCGTCTACGGTGATCATTTCACTGTCCGAACGCGAAACTGCTTTGGGGGCGGTTGAACCAGATGTGACACAGGTGTTCGAGGCTTACCGTCCTGCTGGTGACGTTTGTGAATGGGAGGCGTTTTAAAATGGCGCCTACATTCCACCTGTTTGACAAAGGCCCACGCCCTGTTGCGCCGTTTTCCCATGCGGTTGAAGACGACGGTTGGGTGATTTTGACGGGTCAAATGCCCACGGACCCAAGCGCACCTGATGCACCGCTACCAGATGGGATCGAGGCACAGACATGCCGCGTGATGGACAATCTTGCGCTGATTTTAGCCGAATTGGACCTCAATTTGGGCCATGTTGTGCAATGTCGGTGCTATTTGACCGCATTTGAACGTGATTACGCTCTGTTCAATGACACTTACAAAAGTTACTTCCTCGAAGGCCAGCTTCCGGCACGCACCACGGTGGGCGTGACCGCTCTGGCTGTTGGCGCTTTGGTCGAGATCGACCTGATCGCGCGCAGACCGCAGGAGGACGCATAATATGCCGCCCAAAGATTATATGCCCAAGCACAAGGGCTTTCCGGGGCGTTACCCCGGTTCCGATTTTCAATTCACGCTGCGCCGTGCCAACCCCAAAGGGGTGACGCCGCTCAAAGCGCTGGAACGTTTCAAAGACCGCAAGCCGCTTGATAAGCGCGTAGATACCGCCTTTATCACCGCGATTTGGGAAATGTTCGGCGATCAACCGTTTGAACGCGGCAATTTGGATGCGGGGCGTATTTCATGGTTCTGGGGGCGCGAGCTTGTGCCTGCTGATCCCGACGACTTTGATCCGGCGTCTTATGAGGCCTTGATCAAGGTGAATGTAAAAGTTGCGCAGGTGACCTTCCCCGAACTGTTTGTTTCGGACGATCCCTTTGACGCAAACTCTGATAATGACGAGGAAGATTGGTAAAATGCGCGGAATGTCGCTGCCATATCGCGCAACCGCGCAAAAGCCCGCCTGTTTGGCGGCGGCTTTTGTGACGGGACTTGTGCGGATGGCGGACGGCTTTCAAACTGGTGGTGAGCATCGTGCAGTGCGTACTGCGCAGACTGTTCACCACTGTTCTTACGACCCTTCCCCTCAGGCAAGACCTGCGTCCACGCGATGCGGCTCTTGCCTTTTTTCTTCGTCTTTTGATGCTTTGATCTGCGCTGCGCTATCTTTTGCCGATTGTGTCTATGCGCATGGAAAACACTATGTTTTTGCGCCGTTTGTTGGCACAGTTGATCCGAATGCAAACCTCAAAAGAGAAGAAACATCATGCGTAAATCAATTCTTTCATTGGCTCTCATTTCTATCACGGCCCTTGCTGGCTGCTTGGACAACGACGCTGAGCGCGCTGTTGCAGGTGGTCTTGCGGGTGCACTCATCGCAGACACAACCGGTGGCAATGCCACAACGGGCGCGCTTGCGGGCGCGGCTGCTGGTGCGCTGTGCGACGACGCAGGTCTGTGTAACTAAGACAGCCACACCGAATTTTGCTTTGACCGCGCCTTTTGGCGTGGCGGGCTTTCGTGAAACTAAGGTTCCCAAGTTGCCGCTTGGGGGCCTTTTTTCATGCGCATGAATTGAAAAAATATCGCAATTGCAGCCAAACGGCGGGGCAAGTGCGAGATGTAGAAGGAAGGGGATAACCCATGTTCGACAAGATACTCATCGCCAATCGAGGCGAGATTGCTTGCCGCGTGATTAAGTCAGCGCAGAAAATGGGGATCAAAACGGTCGCCATTTATTCAGACGCGGACAAAAACGCACTGCATGTCAAAATGGCGGATGAAGCCGTGCATGTTGGGCCTGCGCCGGCCAATCAATCCTACATCGTCATAGATAAGGTCATGGATGCGATCCGCCAAACTGGCGCGCAAGCTGTGCATCCTGGCTATGGGTTCCTATCTGAAAACGCCAAATTCGCCGAAGCTTTGGCGGCCGAAGGCGTGGCATTCATCGGGCCGCCTAAAGGCGCGATTGAAGCCATGGGGGACAAAATCACCTCGAAAAAGCTGGCACAAGAGGCCAATGTTAGCACTGTTCCGGGCTATATGGGATTGATCGAGGACGCTGAAGAGGCGGTGAAGATCTCAAATGAGATTGGCTATCCTGTGATGATCAAAGCCTCTGCTGGGGGCGGCGGCAAGGGCATGCGCGTTGCGTGGAATGACGATGAGGCCCGCGAGGGGTTTCAGTCGTCGAAGAACGAGGCTGCGTCGTCCTTTGGCGATGATCGCATTTTCATCGAGAAATTTATCACTCAGCCGCGTCACATTGAAATTCAGGTGCTGTGCGACAGTCACGGCAATGGCATCTATCTGCACGAACGCGAATGTTCCATTCAGCGCCGCCAGCAAAAAGTCATCGAAGAAGCACCAAGCCCGTTTTTGGATGCGGCCACGCGCAAAGCCATGGGCGAACAGGCTGTCGCCTTGGCGCAGGCGGTGGATTACACATCTGCTGGCACGGTCGAATTCATCGTAGATGGCGACCGCAATTTCTACTTCCTTGAGATGAACACGCGTTTGCAGGTGGAACACCCTGTGACCGAACTGATCACGGGCATCGACTTGGTCGAACAGATGATCAACGTCGCCGATGGCGCGCCTTTGGGGATCAAACAAGAAGACGTGCAGATGAACGGCTGGGCGGTGGAAAGTCGCCTTTATGCCGAAGATCCTTACCGCAACTTCCTGCCCTCCATCGGGCGTTTGACCAAATACCGCCCGCCTGCGGAAAGCGTGTCAGACACCCGCGTTGTGCGCAATGATACGGGCGTTTTCGAGGGGGGCGAGATCTCGATGTACTACGACCCCATGATTGCCAAGCTGTGCACTTGGGCGCCCACGCGCGCGGAGGCAATCGACCACATGAGTGCCGCCCTTGATGGGTTCGAAATCGAAGGCATCGGGCACAATCTGCCGTTTTTGTCCGCCGT
>NZ_JBDMZG010000122.1:0-11417 GCF_039769035.1 Pacificibacter sp. | reverse complement strand
TTTCAAGCGGAATAGAGCGTCCGTTTGAGGATGCATCTGCGCCCTCAACATAGACCCATTTGTCTTTGAAATCGCCAGCTGCATCCAGTCCAGCTTCTTCCAAAAGCGTGCGCAAGGACACGCCAGAATATTCCATATTATGGATCATCCCATGGGTGAACTGCGCGCCATTCAACTGCGCGCCGGCCCATTCCATGCCGGTGTTGGCCGCACATTCCAAAAAGAAGGTCTTGTTAATACGCGGAAAGCGTTCAAGATCAGCGTAGGTGAACACAAGCGGACGATCGACAAGCCCGTGGATCATCAAACGATAGTCCGATTTGCTTAGCTCGATCGCACCCGAGTGATGCCGCTCAAACGCACAGCCCTGCGGCGTGATAGTACCGTCAAGCGCATGGATCGGCGTAAAGTTGATCGACGAAATCGTGTCAGCGGTCAGCCATTCGACATTTCGCCGGACCACATCGCCTTCGAACTGGATCGGCATGCCGTAAGGTGTCGCATCTACGCCGTCGCCTGTGCCCGAGGCCCAGTCTTGAACTTCGGTGATTAGCGGATCGGGCGTGTCTTGGGCGGCGGCGCCCGAAGCGGCAAGTCCCGCCCCCGTGGCCGCGGCCCCACGCAAAAACGCGCGCCGCGACGGGCCTTGGTTTTGCCCCTGTTCTTCTTTGGTCTCTTCGACTTTGTCACTCATGGGGATGTCTCCCTTAGGCATTCTTTCATTCATTTTTGTGAATGAATTTGTGGTTTGAAAATCGCCTTGCCAAACCAGCAAGGCGGCACAAGTTTAGGCGCCGACGACTTTGACCGACGTGTTCTCAGTTGGGCTTACGGTGCCAATCTTGCGGATATGATCTTCGACCACATTCCAAATTTCAGGGCCTTCCGTACCTTCATTGACTGAGGCCCAACCCGCGACAACGTAGGACCTTGCAGGGTCCAACTGTTCGCCGGTTTTCAGCAAAGTGATGTCAGAAATCCGCGCCCCTTGGGGTTTGGTCACATCGATCCGGTAGCCAAGCCCGCCAAGACGCACCATGTCCCCGCCTTGTTGGTAATAGGGGTCAGGATTGAAAATATTATCCGCCACGTCTTCCATGATCGTCTTGATGAATTCACCTGTCATTTCAGAGCGGTACGCGTTTGGATAGGTCATTGAGGTCGCGTTAAAGATATCTTCTCGAGTGATTTTATCGCCAGGCATCAAGGACGGCCCCCAACGTACACCGGGGCTCATGGCGATGTCAGCTTCGCGTTCTGACAGAAGCGCGTCACAGATCAGATCATCCCATGTGCCGTTGAAATTACCACGACGATAAAGCACGCCATCAGTTTCGCCGATCACTTCGGACATTTGGGCCTCATAAGGCGCGCGCTGTTCATCGATCACAGCAGTGACGGCTTTGTCGGGTTCAATCACATCGGCAAAGATCGGGATCAGTTTATGACGGAAGCCCATCATGCGGCCATCGCGCACGTCCAAATCGACGCGGGAAACAAATTTGCCGTTAGACCCAGAGGCAACGATGATCGTCTCGCCCACCAGCACAGGCTCAGGCAAAGCGTCATGGGTGTGGCCAGACAAAACAACATCAATGCCTTTGACCAGACCCGCCATCTTTTTATCAACATCAAAGCCGTTGTGCGACAGAAGCACGACCAGCTCAGCGCCCTGCCCGCGCACCTCGTCGACGACCTCTTGCATGCGTTCAGTGCGGATACCAAAGGAATACTCAGGGAACATCCATCCAGGATTAGCGATCGGCATATAGGGAAACGCCTGTCCGATGACGGCGATCTTCACGCCACCACGCACGAAGAACTTGTAAGGCGCGAAATCTTCGGCTGGTTCATCCCATTCGGCGTCATAGATATTGGCGCCAAGTGCTGCAAACGGCAGGTCCTGCACGATGTCACGCACACGATCCGATCCGAGCGTGAATTCCCAGTGGAATGTCATCGCATCAGGTTTGAGCGCATTCATCACATTGACCATGTCTTGGCCTTCAGTGTGATAACAGGTGTACGACCCATGCCATGTGTCGCCGCCATCCAGCAACAAAGCATCAGGGCGCGCCGCGCGGATGGAATTGATCACGGTGGACACACGATCCAAGCCGCCGACTTTGCCATAAGTCTGGCCCAAGGCTGCGAAATCGTCAGAGGTCAGGGCATATTGTGAGGCAGAGCCATCATCGATGCCGTAAAGCTTGCGGAACTCAGCACCGGTGATATGCGGCACTTGGCCTTTGTTTTCCCCCACCCCGATATTGATCGACGGTTCGCGGAAATTGATCGGCTTGAGTTGGCCGTGAATATCGGTGACGTGGATCAGGGACACATTGCCAAAGGTGTCAAAATCCAACAGTTGATCTTGGGTCAAAAGCTGCTGCGCGGCCAGACGCGACCAATTGCCAAAGCCTGACGCCCCCACCAAAGCCGTAGCGGCCATAGACACCTGAAGAAAGTCGCGACGATTGATCATACTGTGCTCCGAAATGCGCAAAGGGCACTGGCGGCCTCTCATGCGTAAAATTGAATGTATTCAGGAAAACACAGCCCCGCATGGACAAATCCAGCGGGGCAATGTCGTATCAGTTGCGTACAGACGGTCCTTCGACCGACAAGCCATTGCCGCGTGAGGCCACGTAAAGCTCAAGCGCTACAAACTCGGGCGAACCAGGGCTGTAGGTCTCAGCCCGTGTATCGCGCACACAGCCTTTAAAGCGAGAATGCGTGCCGTTCAGTTTGGCGTTTTTCAAACGGTACGTTGGAAAGCCGTTGATTTGACCTTGGGACAAGTGGTCTGCACGGATCATGTTGCCGTAATTGTCTTCGTGACAGTTGGCACATGACAATTCAAGCTGACCAGTACGGGCGTAGTACATTTCTTTGCCCTGCTCCCACGTGGATTGCGCAGGCCCATCAATGGCGACGTTCACAGGTGTGCCCCGTGCCACCATCGCCAACATGGCTTCGAAGTTGATCATTTTTGTACTGTCGTACTTTTCAGCTTCCGCGCCCATTTGATTGGTCAAACAGTCGTTGATTTGCATCTGCATTGTCCGTACTTCGCCAGCACCTTCGTTCCATTTTGGATAGGTGGCGCGCACGGTGGACAGACTTTCAGGGCCATCGTGACAGTCAGCGCAGGACTTCTCTTGCGTGCCCATGACGGTCTCGAACTGTGCAAGACCCTCTTCGGCACCGAGCATGCCCGGATTGTCGAAATCATCAAGCTGCATCGCTTGCGTTTCATCTGACCGAAAGCGCCAACCAGACAAGATCTCGTCAAGACTGTCCGCCATATGCGCGGGTGCGGCAGTTTTGGTCACCATATTGATTTCGTCATTGACGACCAGCTCTGCCTCTTCATCTGCAAACGCAGGCGCTGTCACAAGAAGTGCTGAAACAGCTGCAGTGCCAAACACTGTGCTAAGCAAATTCATTTTCATGCGTATTTCCTCCCTAAGCACTTGATACCTATGCGATTGCGATTGCTTTTGTTGTCTCGTAAACATCGCCGTCGTCGTCGTACCAAGTGAACTTGAATTCGCCAGCTTCTGGAACCATGGCGTCGAATTCAAAGTATGGATTGGTCGAAATGGCCGCTTCCATTTTCACATCAATGACCGACTGGTCGTTGAAGTCACAGGTAAAGCGATTGATGATCGAACGCGGGATAACATTTCCGTCATTGTCTTTGCGTTGACCGGATTCCATCTTGTGAGAGATGAGCGTTTTGATGGTGATTGTCTCGCCAGCTGCTGCCGACTTAGGGACTTTCACGCGGGGTTTTACACCTGATGCCATTTGTATGGTCTCCTAGATAAGTCGGTTGATTAGCCGCCGCAGCCGCCGATGGTTACTTTTACGGTGCTGGATGCTTTCGCAAACGAACCGTCTGCCAATTTGGCAATTGCGACAACATCTTGCGTGCCAGCAAGGCGCATGCGTGTCGACGCAGATTGTGAGCCAGCCAAAGCGCCAAAGTTGAATGTCGCAACACCCGGCGTTGGATTGCCCATTGCAAGGATCATGATGGCTGTTGCACCGGGTGCATCAACAGAGACAGGCACAGTGTTGCCGTTTTCGGCGATTTCAGGCGCCGTCAAAGTCACGCCGCTGGACCCAAGTTCTGCGCCCACAGTGAAGGCTGCGATCGCGTCATCTGCGGCAGCTGTTGCGCGCATTGGAAGCAATGAAGCGGCAGTCGCTCCAAGTCCTAGCGCCAATGCGTCACGTCGTGTGAGATTCATAGTGTTCTCCTCAAAAAATCTTCTGGCAGAAATGCGATTACTCGTCTTTCAGCGTCATGAGATAGGCAACAACATCTTCGATTTGTTGTGCGCTCAAAAGTGGTGGCAATTCACCTTTCGCGGCTTTGCCGGTAAAAGCATCGCCTGGACGGATGTAGCCAGTTGTTTTGTAGAACGAGGGCATCATTGTGTCCTCAAACATCATTTTGGCGTTTGCGACGATGCCGCGAATTTGTGCTTCGTCCCAGCGCGATCCAGCCCCGTCAAGTACAGGTCCGATGTCGCCTGCGAAGGGCACATCGGCGTAATCCTCAGCGGCGTGACAAGACACGCAGTTGCCGAGTTTCTTGGACGTCATGATTTTACGCCCTTCTTCTGGGTTGCCAGCCATACCAGACAAAGACTGCGCGATTGCACCATCTTCGAAAGCGACGTCACTTGGTGCCACTTCTGCAAGTGCGGCACCGGCCGTAAGGCCAAGTACGACAAAAGTCGTTGCGATCCGTTTCATATCCCCTCCCGAGACAGACGTGTATGTTGTTAGGTAGCCTAGCCGACGATTTCATTTTAACGCAAGGATAAATTCAAAAAATTGAATTTTATTATATATTGCGCCATGATGTCTGCGCAAAGACGGCCAGTTATCCTATTAGAATCATTGTATATCGCGTCCGAGTTTACCGAATTCTAATTGCTGCACCACACGTTCCGCATGATACTTTTGAAACGGCATTTCGCTATCGTACCCGTGTTCAAGCACCCAAGTCATCATGTTGTAAGTCGTCATGCGACCAAACGCGCCGGGCACGGTGGACGCGGATGCGAGCGGTGCACTCAGCCCCTCACCAACCTCTTCTGGAAAGAAAAATGTCGTTGGGGTGAACAACGTTCGCCACTTTTGAACCATCTTTTTCTCGGGCAAAACTTCACCGTCAAAATCTGTCACCTCAACATCGCCAAACATGTTGATCTGAACGACAAAGAAATTGTCCTCAATCAACTGGGTGATTTCAGGATCGGGAAACACCTCTTCGTGCATTTTGGTGCAATAGATACATCCGCGCTGCTCCACCATCACCATCAGGCGCTTGCCTTCGGCATTGGCTTCTTCGAGATCTTCACGCAGGTCTTTGAACGTATCGCGCTGCCAAGAGGTCTTGTGCAGACCATCGTCGCCCATTTCGAACGAAGAGGCCGGTGCAGCCCCCGTCAGGAACATCAGCGCAGCAACGCCAAAGGCGCGTCGAGTTGCATTAAACATGAGTTACAAACTCCCTGTTGATCCGATTTTGGTGAAGGCAGGAAACACGTCCAGCATCCAAGCCGCAATCACGTTGACAGAATTGGTGACGATAAGAAGCGCAAATACGATTAAAAACACGCCCATGAGCTTCTCAACTTTCGGCAGGTGCCGGCGAAACCGCGCCGCAAATCGCAAGAACGGTTTGATGAAAATGGCTGCAACGACAAAGGGCAACGTCATGCCCACCCCAAACACCAGCATCAGTATCAAGCCTCTCAGGGCCGTTTCCTCAACGGACGCCGTAAACACAACAGCCGTCAAAACGCCGCCCACACAGGGTGTCCATCCCGCAGCGAACGCCAGCCCGACCACGTATGACCCAAGAACGCTCATGTTGGATGTGTCGCCCGCGTTCACCTGAAATTGCCGGTTCAAAAGCCCAATGCGAATGATCCCCAAAAAGTGCAACCCCATCAAAAACACGATTGCGCTGGCAAGAATGCGAAACAGATCTTGCTGCCCGCGAAACACTTGACTGAAGGAAAAAGCGGCAGCCCCAAGCCCGACAAAGACTGTGATGATCCCAAGCGAAAACATGATCGACGAAATCACAGCGCGCTTGCGCACCCCGTCCGCCAATTGCCCTGTTTGATTGATTTCCCCCATCGACGCGCCAGCCATGTAGGACAGGTAAAATGGCACGATCGGCAAAATGCAGGGCGAAAAGAAGACAATCAGCCCCCCTAGAAAAGCGGAGATCAGCGATACATCTAACATACTTGTCCTCCGTTGTTTCCTTACTTACGAAGACGTCATCACGTAGACGCCTTGTGTTATTCACATATTCAAATTACGTTGATTGTTAAGGTCACGTCAACAGATCAGGCTCAAAGGCACGAAAACAGCAATGCTCAAACGTCGCACATTTCTAGCAGGTGCTGCCAGTGGTTCCTTAGCGGCAGCGCTAAGTTTCGGACTTGGCGCAGCGCATGGCGCCCAGTCAGATGCCGCACGCGATAGCGCCGCGCACGACACACAGTTGATCATGGTTGAACAAGTTGGCTGCGTGTATTGCGCCCGTTGGGATGCTGAGGTCGCGGACATTTACCCGAAAACGCCAGAAGGCAAATTCGCCCCGCTGCGCCGGATCGATCTGCACGAGGCGCGCCCGACGGACATCGCATTCAATTCGCCTTTGGTGCTTACGCCCACATTCGTTTTGATACAAGACGGCGTTGAGCAAGCCCGGATCGAAGGATACGGCGGCGACGAAATGTTTTGGTCAATGATGACGGTGACGTTGCAGTCACACACTGACTTCGATGCGCAAGCAATTGAATAAAATAACTTAATCACGAACGGGAGGAACCAACATGAAACATCTTGTAGCAGGCTTAGCTCTCTTGGTTGCAACAACTGGCACAGGTTTTGCTGACGAAGACGACGCCTTTGTGACCTTCAAAGTTCTTAAACCCGAAGTGGCGCGCGCGGCGGCAGTTGCTGCTTTGGAAAGCTGCCGCGAGCAAGGCTATCAAGTCGGCGTCATGGTGGTGGACCGCTTTGGCATCCCGCAAGTGTACCTGCGCGATCGCTTTGCAGGCTTGCATGTTTTTGAAACGGCACGGCGCAAAGCGTGGACGGCCGTTTCGTTTCGCACGTCAACACTTGAACTTGGCAAACTCACTGGCCCAGGTGAGATGATGTCAGGTATTCGCGAGCTATCAGAACCGCTGGCTTTGGGCGGCGGTGTGGTCATCGAGGCGGCAGGATCGATTGTCGCTGGGATCGGCGTTTCTGGCGCCCCTGGGCCGGATATTGATGAGCATTGCGCTCAGGACGGTATTGATGCGATAATGGACGAAATCGCGTTTTAGCAATGAGGGGCTGAGACAATGAACTCTATACTGCCAGTGTTTGAAGATGATCTGTCAGAAGCGGAGCTCGACAAAATGATGTCGAGCGCACGTGACGCTGCCAACATGCTCAAGGCACTGTCCCACGAAGGGCGGCTCATGATTTTGTGCCACCTTGTTACGGGCGAAAAATCCGTCACGGAACTCGAAGACCTTTTGTCTGCGCGGCAAGCTGCGGTCAGCCAACAGCTCGCGCGGTTGCGCCTTGAAGGGTTGGTGACACCGCGCCGCGATGGCAAAGCGATTTATTATTCCCTGACCGATGATCGCCCCAAACGCGTTCTCGAAGTGGTTTATGAGTTGTTCTGCAACGATGATACCCCTGCGGCAAAAAGCATTGATTAAGGCGGGCATCCCACCCTCCGTGAACGTCTAAGATGTTCGACGCATTCGACCCCGGCGTGTTATCCGCCCTTGTTGGATGTTTTGGAGGCATCGGCCTTGGTCTGGCCGCACGTCTGGGACGGTTTTGTTCCATGGGCGCGATTGAAGACCTCCTATATCAAGGATCAAGCCTACGTGCGCGACAATGGGGCGTTGCGATTGGCGTTGCAATCATGGGTGTTTTTACACTAGTCGCCTTTGATCTTTTTGACCCAGCACAAACGGCATACCTCACGTTAGACTGGTCGCCAATTTCTGCAATTCTTGGCGGCTTGATGTTTGGCTATGGCATGGCGCTGGCAGGTAACTGCGGATTTGGCGCATTGGCCCGCCTCGGTGGCGGCGACCTGCGCAACTTTGTGATCGTCGTCGTTATGGGACTCTCAAGCTATGTTGCCCTCAATGGCCCTTTGGCACAGTTGCGCGCGACATTATTCCCGCCTCACCTGTCTGAAACACCATCAGGCATCGCTCATTGGATCAGCGACTTCGGCCTTCCTCTAGCACCCATCGGCATGATCATCGGCGCACTGATCTTGCTTGCGTCACTCGCGTCCAAGGCGTTTTTGCGTGATCGCGCTGCGGTAATTTGGGCGGCAATCGTCGGGCTGGTGATTGTGTCAGGCTGGGCAGGCACCGCGTGGATTTCAGACGCCACATTTAACGCGGAACCTATCACCTCGCACAGCTTTGCAGCGCCCATCGGTGACACGATGTTTTATCTTATGATGTCGTCTGCGACATCACCCGGATTTGGCGTTGGCTCCATCGCAGGCGTGTTAATAGGCGCAGCCATTGGATCACTGATCAAAGGCCATTTCAGATGGGAAGCCTGTGATGATCCGCGCGAACTAAAGCGTCAAATTGGCGGAGCCGCATTGATGGGGATCGGCGCCGTTTTGGCGTTTGGCTGCACCATCGGCCAAGGCCTTTCAGCAATGTCCGTGCTGGCATACCTCGCACCGCTTACAATGGCAGCCATCGTCGCAGGTGCCGCCTTTGGGCTGCACCAACTCATTTATGGATTTTCATCTAAGGTCTGATCAAGGCAGTATAAGCACTTGAAGATCGGCGACATTTGTCCCCGTAGCCCCAATCTTGAGCAAGTCGCCCACAGCCTCAAGACCGTGGTAGCTGTCATTGCGCGCAAGAACATCGTCAATATCAACGCCAGCATCCTTAAGCCGTGACAGGGTCGTGCTGTCCACCAGCCCACCAGCTGCATCGGTTGGCCCATCACGCCCATCTGTGCCGCCAGAAAGGAAGACATAGTCCTCAAGACCACGTTCGCCAGCAAGACGCGCCACGCGCAGCGCCAATTCTTGATTGCGCCCGCCCAATCCTTTGCCCGCAAGCTTCACCGTGGTTTCGCCACCGAACAGGTAAATGCCCTTTTCCTTGACGCAGTCCAAAATGACATGAGCTGCTTCATCAACATCCCCCGTCAAAGGCGCAGGGAATACGTGCACCCCTTTGGCCTTGCCCCCACCTGACGCGCGCGCCATCGCAGAAACAGACCGCCGGTTAGAGCCAACCAAAATGGTTTCGCTTTCTGGCAAAGGCCCAAGGTCGCTTTCAGGTTTCATCAAATGTTCGCGCACAGACGATGGCAAACGGTTCCACACCTTCAAAGATTTCAACGCAGCAACGGCGTCCGCACGCGACCCGATGGGCGACACTGACGGCCCCGAGGCAATCGCGCGCAAATCGTCATCAACCACATCGGACAGAACCAATGTTGTCACATGCGAAGGTGCCGCCGCCCGCAAGAACCCGCCACCTTTCAGACGAGACAGCTGTTGGCGGATCAGGTTCATCATGACGATGTCCGCCCCCGAAGCGATCAACAGTGCGTTGACCTTAGCCTTGTCTTCTAAACTCACGCCGTTCACAGGTGCAGGCAGCAACGCAGAGCCTCCGCCTGAAATCAACGCGATCACGTCGCCCTTCGCCATGCAAAGCGCTTCTTCGACGCGCAAAGCGGCGCGCGCGCCTTCATCGTCAGGGATCGGATGCGAAGCGGCACGCACTTCTGCGCCCTCTAGTGGACGCGCGTTTTCATAATTGGTGACCACAACCACCGTTTCCGCCTGCACTTTGCGCATCGCGGCCTCAGCCATAGAAACGCCAGCCTTTCCGACGGAAATGATAGTCGGACGGTTGAATGATTTCCCGCTCAACGCCTGCTCTACCCCATCAGCGGGATCAGCTTCGCGGACGCCTGCCATAAACACATCAACAGCACGTGTTCTTAGGTCGGAAAAAACAGAAGCGGTGGTCGGAGATTTTTGATCAATTTGCATGGCCAGAGTGTTGCACGCACAAGACGGCCCGTCCAGCAAGCGAACAATTATATGATTGCTAATCTGACTGTTGCGCCCCTGAAGTAACACGGATGCATCGTCTAAGAACGTTTGTGCCTTATTTTTAGACCACGTCGGGCACACCGGCCCATGCCGCAGCGAAATATGTCATTTGTCGTGTGTGTGGGGGGGCTCGTTCAATATATCGCCTGTGAGACTTGCGTTCCGTCGAGGCGCGCTTGCCACCTTTGAATGCAAAGCGGCGCCGCGGGAGCATGTAACGAGGAAGCAAAC
The DNA here is from genome assembly GCF_039769035.1 of Pacificibacter sp. Lineage (NCBI taxonomy): Bacteria > Pseudomonadati > Pseudomonadota > Alphaproteobacteria > Rhodobacterales > Roseobacteraceae > Pacificibacter > Pacificibacter sp. The sequence goes on along the minus strand of NZ_JBDMZG010000122.1, from coordinate 1,021 downwards.
TGATCCGCTGCGCATTCACAGCTCCAGATACATTGGAAGCCAGGGACGTATCTGGTTGTATTGTTATCGGGATTCGAAGAAAGGGCACATCGGCAGTATTTTTGTTTAATTTCTGCATCTTGGCTTGTTCAAATCCCATATTCAACAAGCGCAGCGCACTATGTTCCCGCGTAGGCCGCTCCGCGACATCAAAACAGTCAACAACTGCAACATATAAACAATCCGAAGCGAGAAAACTTCGAACAACTGATGGATTTTATTGGATAAATGGTGCCCCCACACGGACTCGAACCGCGGACCTACTGATTACAAATCAGTTGCTCTACCAGCTGAGCTATAGGGGCACTGAGGGTCGTTTAAGGATTTTGCTGGGGGGGTGCAAGAGGATTTTTGAGAGTTTTTTGCGCGAACTCACTTTTTTTTTGAGCACCTGTTTAAGGCGCTTGCGGAACGCCTTATTTTCTTGGGTTTTCGCAAAATCGGGAAAAATCGGAATTTTTTGCAGATCGAAAAAGCATCGTCAAACCAGCGTGGCGCGTCGTCTCAAACAGCATGAGATCACGACTCATTTTGGTGATTCAACGCAGTGGCGCAGGTGACTTTAGGCTAAGTCCGATGCGTTCTCGGACCGCGCCATAAGCAACACCGCGATGAGCCCCACCAAAATCACCAACAGGGCTGCTGGAGAGGCTTGTTCAAGCTGCTCAAGAGAGGCTTTCTCATGCACGCGCGTGGCTAAGGTGTTGTAGTTGAATGGGCGCAGCAACAGCGTGGCGGGCAATTCTTTGACACAATCAACAAATACCAACAGCAAGGCCGTGCCGACAGAGCCACGAATGAGCGGAATATACACGCGCCGAAGCGTCCCACCGAGTGTCTGCCCCAAAGAGCGCGCGGCCATTGGCAGTGAGGGCGCAACGCGCCCCATCGCCGCGTCAGCTGCCCCCTGCGCAATCGCGAAAAAACGCACAGTGTAGGCCAAGACAATCGCAAACGCCGAGCCTGTCAAAAGCAAACCGAC
>NZ_JBDMZG010000015.1:0-25115 GCF_039769035.1 Pacificibacter sp. | reverse complement strand
TGTAGCTCAAATTGATCGCCCGCACGTCCGCTTGCGCATTGAACCCGAAGGTCACAACACGGCGATCCGTGATCTTGCCCACAAGAGTTTGCACCTCTGGGTGATCGGTACAGCACACAGCCAAGCCATAGAATGGAATGTTGGACACGAAATCCAAGAAGCCTTGACGCAGGGTGTCAAAATCACCCCAGTGTTCCATGTGTTCAGGATCGATATTTGTCACGATCGCGATGGTCGCAGGCAAGCGGTTGAACGTGCCGTCGCTTTCGTCGGCCTCAACCACCATCCAGTCACTGGCTCCAACGCGCGCGTTAGACCCGTAAGCATGAATGATGCCGCCGTTGATCACTGTCGGGTCAATGCCGCCTTGATCCAAAAGCGCCGAGACCATTGTTGTCGTCGTGGTTTTGCCATGCGTGCCTGCAACGGCAATGTTGGACTTCAACCGCATCAGTTCCGCCAGCATTTCAGCGCGGCGCACAACCGGCAAACCGGTCAAACGCGCCGCATCCAATTCTGGGTTGCCCGGTTTGATCGCACTTGAAATGACCACCACAGCAGCGCCTTCAAGGTTTTCGGCTTTTTGCCCGACAAACACGCGCGCGCCCAGATCCTCTAAGCGCTTGGTGATTTTGGACGCCTTCAGGTCAGAGCCTTGCACGCTGTACCCTTGATCCAACAAAACCTCGGCAATGCCAGACATGCCAATGCCGCCAATCCCAACAAAGTGAATGGGACCCATTTCTGTAGGCAGCTTGGTGTTGGATACAGTCATGTCGTGTCTCTTTCTGTCTCAAATATTCGTAACGGATCGGCGCAGGCTTGGGCCGAAAAGTCGTTATCGCAGCTTAGGTCGCTGCCAGTGTTTCAACAAGCGCGGCCAGTTCTTGTGCCGCCTCGGGTTTGCCCACAGACAAGGCTGCGCGGCTCATGCGGTTTGCCCCGTCTGCATTTCCAAGAACCAAGGCTATTTGCTCGCTCAAGGACTGCGCGGTCAATTGACTTTCAGGGATCATAATCGCAGCGCCGACATCCACCAAGCCCCGTGCGTTGGCGGTTTGGTGATCACCCGTTGCTGCCGCGAATGGGATCAAAATTGACGGGCGCCCGATGACGGAAATATCGGCCACGGTAGACGCGCCTGAACGCGCAATAATCAATTGTGCTTCTGACATGCGGTTCGGCACATCATCAAAAAAGGTGCGAATATCCGCACTCATGCCATGGTCTGCGTAATGCTGTTCAACGCGGGCAACATCTTCTTCACGCGCCTGCTGGCTCACCCGCAGATTGGCGCGCATCTCTTCCGGCAATGAGGTGATCGCTTCAGGAACAACATCGGACGTAATGCGCGCGCCCTGAGATCCACCCAAGATCAAAATCTCCATCGGGTAATCACCCGGCTCGATATATGGCGCGCCAGTCCGTTCCAAAACAGTGCCGCGCACAGGGTTCCCCACATGCACGCCCACGGCCCCTTCGGGCAAATCCGTCGGCCAAACGCCGCAAGCAACCTGCGCCACTTTCGGAGCGAACACAGTGTTCACACGGCCCAAAACCCCGTTCTGTTCATGGATCATCCGTGGCAACTTCATCAACGTCGCAGCCGCAACAGAAGGAATAGCCGGATAGCCGCCAAAGCCGATCACCACACTGGGGCGATCTTTGCGGAATTTAAACATGGCCCCCAAAACACCACCGGCGATTTTGAACGGCACAGCAATCTTGGACCAGATGCCACCGCGGGCAAAGGTGCCAGAGGTGAGGACTTCGATTTCAACCGCATCAGGAAAGCCGCCCGCATAGCGCGCGCCACGTGGATCAGTGGTCAGTTTCACCCGCCAGCCCCGCGCCAAAAGCACTTCCGCCAATGACTGCGCAGGAAACATATGACCGCCCGTGCCGCCAGCAGCGATCACGACCAAAGGAGGTTGAACAGACATATCTGTACCTTTCAAAACTCAGAACTTAGCGGCCGCGACGGATCAGCAAATCACCGATTTCACCTTGAGGCCGCGTGCGGGTAAACGCCAAAAGCGCACCAAGGGCAATACCAGAAGCGATCACCGAAGAGCCACCGTAGGACACGAAAGGCAAGGTCATGCCTTTGGCGGGCAAAAGGCGCACAGCCACGCCCATATTGATAAAGGCTTGAATGCCGAATGCGCAGGCAAGGCCCGTGCCAGCAAGGCGAATGAACGGATCACGTTCACGCAGCAACCGCCACAAAGATCGCACAGTGATGGTCGCGTAAAGCGCAATGATGATGAACACCAAAACCATGCCGTATTCTTCAGCAGCGACACAAATGATGAAATCGGTATGCGCGTCAGGCAAAGACCATTTCACAGTCCCCTCGCCCACACCAACACCGAAAAAGCCGCCCTCGCGGATCGCATTGGTCGCATAGCCGATCTGGGTTGTCGGATCGATATCAGGGTTCAAAAACCCGTCGATACGGCGCGCAAAGTGTTCGGAGCTGTTGTAGGCCATGGTGCCGCCAAACACGACAAGACCCGCCAAACAGATAAGCAGCAACAGCGGCGCACCGCCGACAAAATACATCACACACCAGCTGAACAGCACCAGTGAGGCCTGTCCAAAGTCAGGCTGCAACGCAAGCATCACCACAATCACGGCTGTCAGCATAAAGGAATACATCCGCCCCGGAGGGCCACCAACCTCTAAAGCCGATGCAATAAGCCAAGCCGACGTGACCACAAAGGCAGGTTTCAGGAATTCGGAAGGCTGCACAGAGGCGAACCCAAAAGAATACCAACGCATCGCGCCCTTGCCAAAATCCGTTCCAAGAAACGGCAGCAATGCCACGGCCACGAAAGCGCCCAAAAAGCCCACCACTGCAATGCGGCGCACTTTGTGAGGGTCCATCATCGACACGAGAACCATCGTCACCAGCGCGATACCGCCGAAAAAGACTTGGCGCTGCACAAAGTAAAAATAGGGGAGATTGTTTTTCTCAGCCAAAGGCGGCGAGGCTGCGAGCCCCAACAAAAGACCAATGCCAAACAGCACAAATACACAGGACAACGTCCATCTGTCGATTGTGCGCCACCAGCGCGGAAGGACCGGTTCACGTTCCCGTGCGGGAATCGAACCATAAACCATTTCTGTCATGGGACTGCTTATGCCTCTACTGCCTTCGTCCGCTTTTGCGGATCTATGAGACAAAGCTAACGAAGTTTTGCGTGTTTTGCTACAATTGATTGCGGCGCCCCGCACTTAGGAAGCGATGTTTTGCCGAGATTACGAAAATTTGGGCACAAAACCCGATGCGCGTTGATCCGCATCAAGGGCGCACGAAGCCATTCGGTACAAAATAGGTTCAAACGCATCAGGCACAGGACGCAACAATGAAAATCGGTATCATCGGCGCAGGTATGGTCGGATCCGCGGCAGGCTATGCCATCGCGCTCAAAAGCACCGCAAGCGACATTGTGTTTGTCGATCAAAACGCGGACCTTGCTCGCGCACAAGCCCAAGACATCGCGCACGCCGTTCCGTTCTCATCGGCGGCGCGGGTCACCGCGGGCGGATACAGCGATCTGTCGGATGCCGATGTGATCATCTTGGCCGCAGGCGTCAGCCAAAAACCTGGCGAAAGCCGACTTGATCTCTTGTCGCGCAATGCTGCGGTGTTTCGCTCTATTCTGTCCGATCTGGGCCCGCTTGGCCCCGATACCATTTTGCTCATTGCCTCCAACCCCGTCGATATCATGACCCAAATCGCCACAGACCTCAGTGGCCTGCCTGCGTCTCGCGTGATCGGCTCGGGCACCATTTTGGACACGGCGCGGTTTCGACATCTGCTTGGGCTTCATTTGGGTATCGCCGCCCATTCTGTGCATGCTTATGTGCTGGGCGAACATGGCGACAGCGAAGTGCTGGCGTGGAGTTCTGCACGCGTCGGCGCCCTGCCCTTGGCGGATTTCGCTGCGCAGCGACGCGTGCCGATCACAGACGATATCAAACGTCAGATCGACACAGGCGTGCGCGGCGCGGCGAACACCATCATCAACGGCAAAGGGGCCACTTGGTATGGAATTGGCGCGGGCCTTGAACGTATCGTGCGCGCCATTGCATCGGACGAGCAGGCCGTCATTTCGATGTCCTGCGTGACCTCTCATATCGAAGGCATTGACACTGTCGCCCTGTCGATCCCGCGCGTCGTAGGCGCAGGCGGAGTCGGTGCGGATGTGTTCCCCGAGCTCAGCCCCAAGGAACACAAAGATCTAGCCGCCTCAGCGCGAAGCCTGAAAGACACGTTTGAGGCGCTCACCCTTTGAAGATCAAAGCAGCGCGTCAACCTTCGCGATAAAATCCTCGCCGCGTTTTTCAAAGTTCGGATATTGATCAAACGACGCCGCTGCAGGAGCCAACAACACCGTGTCGCCCGCTTGCGCCTCGGCCGCAGCCTTGGCGACAGCCACCTCCATCGTGTCACACAACTCGTAAGGCGTATCGCCAAGTTGTAACGCGAAATCCTTGGCTGAGAACCCGATCAAATAGGCCTTGGCCACCGCACCCAGATGCTCAGACAATTCAGAAATGCCGCCATCTTTGCCCATGCCGCCCGCGATCCAGCGGATCGATTTAAACGCCTGCAGCGCTTTGGCTGCAGCATCGACATTGGTCGCTTTACTATCATTCACAAAGCGCACACCGTCTTTTTCACCGACGATCTGCGACCGATGCGGCAGACCTTTGAAGCTGTTCAACGCCTCTGCGATCAGTTTCGGACTGGTGCCAATGGCGCGGCACGCGGCATAGGCGGCACAGGCGTTTTGATGATTGTGTGCACCGGGCAGTCCGGCAATCTCGCGCAGATCAATCGACCCCGCCTGACGCCCTTTGCGCCATTCACTCAGGAACCCTTTGTGCGCGTAAATATTCCACCCTGCCCCTTTGAGCTTTTGCCCAGAAGAAATACGGATCAAGCGCCCATCGGCGACGTTATCTACAAGCTGATTGGCCATATATTGGCCTTCGACCTCGTCCACGCCGATGATCGCGCGATCTGGGCCACCTTCGGCAAACAAACGCCGCTTGGCCGCGAAATAACCGCCCATGCCGCCGTGACGATCCAGATGATCAGGCGACAGATTGGTGAACACAGCAATATCGGGCGTCATGGAGCGCGCCAAATCCGTTTGATAGGATGAAAGCTCAAGCACAATCACTTCGCCATCTTGCGGCTCGTCCAAATCCAAAACACCACGGCCGATGTTGCCCGCCAATTGCGCAGGCGTGCCGGTCTCGGTCAAAATGTGATGGATCAAAGCAGAGGTCGTGGATTTGCCGTTCGAGCCTGTCACCGCAATGATGCGCGGCGGCGTGTCGTGGTCCATCCAATCGCCCGACCCAAAGGAGCGGAAGAACAGGCCGATATCGTTGTCCACAGGCACCCCTGCGGTCCATGCGGCTTGGATGATTTTATTGGGTTCAGGATAGAGATGCGGAATACCGGGCGAGACAACCAGCACAGCAATATCATCAAACGCGCCCTGCTTGCTGAGATCGCGCAGGGTGTAGCCCTCATCTTCGGCCGCTGTGCGCGCCTCAACACTGTCGTCCCAACAAATAGGCTCACCACCGCCCGCAACAACAGCTTTCGCCGTCGCCATCCCAGACCGTCCAAGCCCCAAAATGGCCACGTTCTGCTCTTCATATCCCAATACAGGTATCATATTCGCCCCTAAATTCGCTTGCCCGCAGTATCGTTGGAATTGCTTAGGATGGAAAGGGGATTAGCAAGTGGCTGCGACACGTAGTGCATCGACGTTTTTGCGTGCCTGACCTGTCAGTAAGTTCCGCTCCTTAAAAGCCGTGACTGCCATAGAAAAAGCCCTCACCCAATGGGTGAAGGCTCTCATATCTCAATCAAAAAAGAAAAACGCGGGATCAGCGCAGTTTCAGCGTTGCCAGACCGATCAAAGCCAGCACCAAAGAGATGATCCAAAAGCGGATGACGATGGTGGATTCGGCCCAGCCTTTTTTCTCGTAGTGGTGGTGGATTGGCGCCATGAGGAAGACGCGTTTACCTGTGCGTTTAAAGTACAGCACTTGGATGATCACAGACAGGGCTTCGACCACGAACAGGCCACCCACGATGGCCAATACGATCTCGTGTTTGGTGGCCACAGCGATGGCGCCCAAAGCGCCGCCAAGCGCAAGTGATCCCGTGTCGCCCATGAACACAGCCGCGGGGGGCGCGTTGTACCACAAGAACCCAAGGCCGCCGCCGATCAAAGCGGCCGTAAACACAAGGATTTCACCCGTACCCGGCACATAGTGCAGGCCAAGGTATTCAGTGTAGTCGACGCGGCCAACCACGTAGGCGATCACACCCAAGGTGCCAGCAGCGATCATTACGGGCATGATGGCAAGCCCGTCCAGACCATCGGTGAGGTTCACAGCATTGGCAGAGCCGACGATGACGATCACAGCAAAGGGGACGAAGGCGAAAGACATATTAAGCAGAACGTCTTTGAACACAGGCAAGGCAAGCTGATTGGCCAGTTCGTCAGGGTGCATGAAGGACGCCCAAAGCCCCGCGACAACCGCGATCAGCAGGCCAAGGATCAAGCGAATTTTGGATGAAACGCCTTTGGTATTGGCCTTGGACACTTTGGCGAAATCATCGGCAAAACCGATCGCGCCGTAAGCGAAGGTCACGAACATCACCAGCCAAACATAGCCGTTGTCCAGACGCGCCCAAAGCAAGGTCGAAGTGAGCAAAGCGGTCAAAATCAGCAGCCCGCCCATCGTCGGTGTGCCAGCCTTGGCAAAATGGCTTTCAGGGCCGTCATCGCGAATAGGCTGACCTTTGCCTTGCTTGCGGCGCAGCATGTTGATCAGTGGTCGACCAAAGATAAAGCCAAAGATCAAAGCGGTGAAAAACGCACCCCCTGCCCGCATCGTGATGTAGCGAAACAGGTTAAAGAAATCTCCGCCGTCAGACAGACCGGCCAACCAATATAACATGTGCTCATTTACCCTTTATGCTTTGCAACGCATTTTCGAACGCAGCTTACTTTTACGGCAGCGGATGCCCCAACTTGCGGATGCCGTCAACCAATTGGCTGACTTTCGACCCTTTTGAGCCCTTCACCAGCACGACATCGCCTGCATCAACCAAATGATGCAGCTCCGTCAAGGCAGAGGGCGCAGCATCAAACCATGTGCCGCGTTTTTCTGACGGCAATGCCGTATAAAGCGCCTGCATCAACGGACCGACGCAATGGATCACATCGATACTGTCCACAAACGGCACCTTCGCCAAATCCGCATGGTCCGCCACTTCCGTGGGGCCAAGTTCCAGCATATCGCCCAAAAAGGCAATCCGGCGCCCTTGCGGCACCCGCCCCGTGCCATCGGTCACTTTGGCTGCGGCCAAGACTTCCAAACTGGCAACCATCGAGGTTGGATTGGCGTTGAAGGCGTCATCCAATAGCTCAAGCGTTTGATCGGTCTCGACGGGATCAAGCAAAATCGTCTCACGCGCACCGCGGCCTTCGGGCGGGGCCCAAAGCGCCAAGTCTCGCGCTGCCAAGGTGACGTCCGCGCCGAGCGCTTGCACCACGGCCAGACAGCCCACTGCGTTGGTGGCAAAATGGCGGCCTGAGGTGGACAGACGAAACAGATGCTCTGCCCCGTCGACGCGCGTTTGTGCCACTGTGACGGTATCTACCAAAGACACAGACGTGAGTTGGGCGTCGTTGCCCGTCTCTTCGCCAAAGGCCAAAGTGGCGCCTGTCCAAGCGGCGCGCAAAATGGGCGTCACGGGCAAGTCGCCATTGATGACAGCGACGCCGCCGGTTTCCAACCCTTCAAAGATCGCAGCCTTTTCTGTCGCGATCCCTTCGATATTGTCAAAGGCTTCCAAATGCGCTGCGGCCACGGTGGTGATCATCGCCACATTGGGCCGTGCCATCTTTGCCAAGGGCGCAATTTCACCAGGATGGTTCATGCCGATTTCGATCACGGCGAAATCCGTATCCTGCGGCATGCGCGCGAGTGTCAGCGGCACACCCCAATGGTTGTTATAGCTGGCCTCGGCAGCATGCACCTTGCCCTGACCTTGCAAAATCGCGCGCAGCATTTCTTTGGTGGATGTCTTGCCAACAGACCCTGTCACGCCAATGACTTGACCCGACACGCGCGCACGCGCAGCCGCTCCGAGGCGTTCCAATCCACCCAGAACATCGTCGACAATCAACAAGGGCGCATCAGGGGCAACACCGTCAGGCACATGCGTCACCAAGGCTGCAGCAGCGCCCTTTTCCAAGGCTTGCGCAACAAAATCATGACCGTCGCGGGCGGCTTTCAGCGCCACAAACAAATCGCCCTTTTGCAACGTCCGCGTATCAATCGAGACGCCAGTGATGTCAAAGGCGCGTGTCGCCGTGCCGCCGGTCGCAGCACAGGCATCTGCCGAAGTCCACAGCACGCTCACAACGCACCGTCCAATGCCGCCACGCTGATCGAGGCCTGTTCCACATCGTCAAACGGATACACGATATCTCCGATCACCTGTCCGGTTTCATGCCCCTTGCCACAGACAATCAGCGCATCACCAGGTTGCAACGCATCGACGGCGCGCAAGATCGCCTCTGATCGGTCGGCAACCTCAATCGCATTCGGCGCACCCGCCATAACGGCGGCGCGAATGTCGGCAGGATCTTCTGAACGAGGGTTGTCATCGGTCACAAAAACCACATCCGCCGCCTCGGCAGCGGCTTGGCCCATCAAAGGACGTTTGCTGCTGTCACGATCACCGCCCGCGCCGATCAAGGCCACGACGCGCCCCATCACATGTGGACGCAAGGCTTTGATTGCAGTCGAAATGGCATCCGGCGTATGGGCATAATCCACGAACACCGCCGCACCATTGCCGCGTGTGGCTGCGTGCTCCATGCGCCCGTGCACGCCAGTGAGTTCGGGCAGACAGGAAAAGACCTCTTCAGGATCGCCCCCGCTTGCCATCACAAGACCCGCTGCGGCCATCACGTTGTCAGCTTGGAACCCGCCGATCAGATCAAGTCGGATTTGGTAAATATTGCCCACAAAATCGATCCGCAGATCTTGCCCAGTGGCGTCAAACCGCTGTCCAAGAATGCGCAAATCAGCCACATCCGAGCGCCCGACACGCATCACATCAATGCTGCGCTCTGCACACAGGCCTTCGATTTCAAGCCCCTTGGGATCATCGATATTCACAACCGCCACGCCAGTGTCAGTTAAAACACGGGTAAACAGACCAGATTTCGCGGCAAAATACGCTTCGAACGTTTCGTGATAATCCAAGTGATCTTGGGAAAAGTTAGTGAAACCTGCTGCGATCAAACGCACGCCATCAAGGCGACGTTGTTCAAGACCGTGGCTTGAGGCTTCCATTGCCGCATGGGTCACACCCGCCACGGACGCATCATAAAGCATCTTATGCAGCGTGATCGGTTCTGGCGTGGTGTTTGGGCTGGGTGTTTCCCAATCGCCCTCGACACCTGTGGTGCCAATGTTGATCGCGCGGTGGCCCATCAACTGCCAAATCTGGCGGGTGAAATTTGTCACCGATGTCTTGCCGTTGGTGCCTGTGACCGCAACCATAGCGTCGGGTTGACGCCCGAACCAAAGCGCTGCGGCATAGGCCAAGGCTTGGCGGGGGTCTTCGACAATCACAAGCGCGGGGTCGTGTTCGGCAATGGCATCTGCGGCCAATCGAGCGCCCTCTGGGTCGGTCAAAATCGCTGTCGCGCCCATCCGAAGCGCATAGGTGATAAACTCACCCCCATGCACATTTGCCCCCGGCAGCGCTGCAAACAACATGTCATTGCGCACAGCACGACTGTCTACGGCAAGACCACTGATAGGGACATCACGCGCCCCTTTTGCCGTGAGCCCCAATTCGGAAAGCGTTTTTGCCATTCTTGCGCATGCCTTTAATGATCGACTGTGTTGCGTCTAGTGTTACTGCCCCAGAGCAAGGGTTTCAATATCAGGTCTGATGCCCAAAATCGGAGCAACGCGGCGGATCACTTCGGCAGCTACAGGCACGGCTGTCCAACCGGCTGTACGGCGCGGTTTTGGACCCGTTGTCTCAACGGCCTCATCCAACGTCACAACAAGCACGTATTTCGGTTCATTCGCGGGGAAAACAGAAGCAAATGTGGTGATGGTTTTATCTTTGTAATAGCCTTTGCCATCTTCGCGCGGCTTGTCAGCAGTCCCTGTTTTACCAGCCACTTGATACCCACGTACATCGCCAAAAGACGCTGTCCCCTCGCCCACAACTGCGCGCAACATTTGGCGCGACGCGGCAGACACTTCAGGGCTTACAATACGCGGACCAAGTTTGATTGGACCTTCATGTTTCAGCAACGTCGGCGTGACCCGCGTGCCCCCATTGAGCAACGAAGAATACGCCGTCGCCAAGTGCAAAGGAGACGCAGATAGACCGTGGCCGAACCCAATTGTGATCGTTGACAGTTCAGACCAATGCGGCGGCAGCAATGGCTTGGCCCCCTTGGCTTCGATCAACTCCACAGGTGTCGGGTCGAAAAAGCCCAAGGACTTCAAAAAGCTCTTTTGACGGTCCACACCAATTTGTTGCGCCACATGTGCAGTCGCCACGTTGGATGACTTCACAATCATATCGGTCAAAGACACATACGGGCCATAGTTGTGACCTTCGAATTCACCGATTTTGTGCTTGCCCCAGCGGAACGGCGGCGTTGCGGCAACCATACTGTCTGGCTTGAACAGCCCCAGCTCCATGCCCTGTGCTGCGGCGAAAATTTTGAACGTTGACCCCAGCTCGTACACGCCTTGAACGGCACGGCTGAAACGCGGGTTATCGCCAGCATTTTGCCCTGCAAAGGTTGGACGTGAATTCGGGTCAAAATCAGGCAATGATACCATCGAAATCAATTCGCCGGTGTGTACATCCATCAAAATCGCAGCGGCCCCTTTGGCCCCCAGCAAATGCATGCCACCGAACAAGACTTCGCGCATCGTCGATTGCACCGACAAATCGATCGACAGTTGCAACGGTTTGTCGCCATTCGCAGGGTCACGCAAATAGTCGTCGCTGTAGCGCTCAATACCAGATTGCCCAACGATTTCAGCGCTCATCACGCCTTCACGGCCAAATTTCGTGCCACCCAAAATATGCGCGGCCAATTTGCCGTTCGGGTACAAACGCGACTCGCGTGGGCCAAACAACAGCCCCGGCTCGCCTATGTCATGAACAGCTTGCTGCTGTTCCGGTGCGAGTTGCTTTTGGATCCAGACAAACTTGCGCGTGCCGGTAAAATCCTTGATCAAACGCGCTTCGTCCATGTCGGGGAAAATCTTTGCCAACTCTTTGGCCGCATGCACAGGATCAACCATTTCGTGCGGTTGCGCATAAAGGCTGTGCGTGGTGCGGTTGGTCGCCAAAATGCGACCGTTGCGATCCAAAATATCGGCGCGCTGCGCCAAAATAGCTGTGCCCGTCGTGACCGCGCGCGGTTCCTCTGGATTGCTCGCAGCCACCTGCCCCATGCGCATGCCAACAACCGCAAAGGCAGAGACAAAACACAGGCCCAAAACCAACAGTCGCCCCTCGGCCCTCAGGCGCGTCGCATCACGCATCGTTTCGCGTCGCAGCCGCAGGTTCTCGCGCTCAATCGCATCAGGGTTTTCCCCCGTTGAACGAGCTTGCAAGATACGGGCCAGCGGGCGCAAAGGGGTGCGAATGCTCATTGGTTTACCGCCTCCAAGCTGCCAGAAACCGCAACAGAATCTTCCAACTCAATCAAGACGTCTTCTTCCACGGGAAAGGCGACATTTGCCACGGTGCCGAACTGTTCAGGCAAAAGCGGCAAAAGACCCAAACGGTCAAAGTTCAATTCGACCAAATCGCGCAAACGATCGGGGCGGTTTTGATACGCCCATTCGGCGCGCTGCACGGCAAGCTCTTGACGTTGCAGACCAATTTGACGTTGCACTTGCGAGATCTCGCGCAAAACTTCTTGGGTGGCGTAGTTTTCTTTATACGCCCAAACCGCAAGCCCCATCACGAACAGAGCAGAAAAAACGATATAAACGGAACGCATAGCCTACGACCCTCGTGCTAAAACTGGTTTCGGCAATCCAAGCCCATCCCGCTCCACCTGTGCGGCGGGGGCCGATGTGCGGCGCGCAACCCGAAGACGCGCAGATCGCGCACGCGGGTTCAGCTCAAGCTCATCCGCATCTGGGCCGATGGCTTTGGATAGTTTTTCAAAGGCTGGTGTCTTCTCGGCCATCACTGGCGCATAGCGAGACCCGCCACCACCTGTTGAGGACCGCTCTTGCAAGAACCGTTTCACAACGCGGTCTTCCAACGAATGGAACGTTACAACAGCCAATTGCCCACCGGGCGCGAGCGCGCGCTCTGCAGCCTCAAGCCCTTCAATCAATTGACCAAATTCATCATTGATCGCAATGCGAATGGCTTGGAACGTGCGCGTTGCAGGGTGGCTTTGACCCGGTTTCTTGCGTGGCAAAATGCGTTCAATCAGGCCTGCCAATTGCAACGTCGTGGTGAACGGCGCTTTTTCAACGCGGTCCATCACAATGGCTTTGGCGATTTTACGGGATTGTTTTTCTTCGCCGTAGTGAAACAGCACCGATGCGATTTCCGCCTCGTCAGCCGTGTTCACGAAATCCGCAGCGGATTGCCCGTCTTGCGACATGCGCATATCAAGCGGGCCGTCTTTCATGAACGAAAAGCCGCGCTCCGCCAAATCAAGCTGCATCGAGGACACACCAAGGTCCAATACAACGCCATCAAGATCTTGCGCGTATTCGTCCATTTGGCCAAATGTGCCCAAGACCAATTCGATCTTGCCGTCATAATCGCCAATCCACTTGGACGCCATTTCATGCGCCAATGGATCGCGATCCACGCCATAAACCAAGTCAGCGCCCTCAGCGATCAAACCTTTGGTGTAGCCGCCAGCGCCGAATGTGCCATCCAGCCAACGGCCAGAAATAGGCGCACATTGGCGCAGCAACGGACGCAGCAAGACTGGGACGTGTGGCGCTTTATCGGTCGTTTGGTCAGGAGAGGTCATGCCTTATCCCTCCTCATCATTGAGCAGCGACAATGGATCAAAATCCGCACCCTGCTCTTCGAGCCACGCATCCGTCACAGAGGCATTGTTGGCCTCAAATGTTTCCGGCTTCCAAATTTCGAATGTCTCGCCCATGCCGCCAAAATACGCTGTGCCATCAAGGCCGATCTTGTCGCGCAAGGCCTGCGGCAACACCAAACGGCCATCGCCATCGACTTCGGTCGGGCGCGCTTTGTTCAAAACGAGGCTTTGCATGATTTTGCGCTTGTTTGACCCGCGCGGCATTTCAGCGATTTCCGCCGCCAAAGCGCGGTAGTCATTATATGTGTAAACTTGCAGCTGCTTTTGCGCGTCGTGACCATATACGATCACCATTCGCGGGCGCCCAGACGTTTCGGCCAAGGGATCACCCTCTTCAAGTTCACGACGAAAATCGGCAGGGATCGACACGCGTCCCTTTCCGTCCACCTTAAAGGTGTGTTCGCCTATGAACATGCCGGCCAAAGCGGCGCTCCTTATCCTCATCGCCCAAACTGGGCTGTACTTACCAAACCTTGACCCCAAGGTCGTTTACGAAAAACGGCGAACCGAGCTGCTGCCACTGCCCAATCCGCCGCCTTGTTCCCGTGACCGGGCCCCGATGCGTCGGGGTATGTCCAACTGCGCGCGCCACCTCTTACGGATGTCTGCTCGCTCGCGCGCCGGATCTTGTTGTTCTGATGAGTCTGGGTGCCTGTATGAAGCCTGACTTTGTTTTTTATTTATGTTCGCGGTTCTTGATGTGCCGCTCATTCCCGTCTCATCCGATGTATTCAAGATGCCACGGGAATTCATGGTAATCAATGGTTTTATTTGGAGTCTGCTATTCTTGCCACAGAGATTCGGACCCAAAATAGCGTGAACAAAATTAGAACATCACAAAACATTTACCACAAATTGATAACCTTACCTCGCATACCACTAGATATAGTGAGGCAATTTGATCAAATTTTTTCTTCAAAAAATGTACCTTTAGAGCCTCAATGCGAAATTTTGCCTAAATTTTAAGAAATTCCCGCAGCGATGCACCGCTGTACCATAAAATCCCGCCATATTCCCCGCGCCCAGAGGCGCCCATCACAAAAACCGCCCCGGAAAATGAAAAAACGCGCAAGGCAACCGCCCGCGCGTTCTTCAAATCAGTCTCAAAAAGGCAGCGCCCCTAGCAGGCCACCCCTATACTGGGCTGGTTAAGCAATGCCACCCTGAACCAAACGATCCGCAAGGCGCATATACGGCGCCCCCAAATCTTCGTCAGTGACCACAATCGGTGATCCGCTATCCCCCGCAAGGCGCGTCTCAAGCGACAATGGCAGGGCAGCCAAGAACGGCACACCGATTTTCTCGGCTTCGGCACTCACGCCGCCATGACCAAAGATATGCGCCTCATGCCCACATTCAGGACATACATATGTCGACATGTTTTCGATCAACCCAAGCACAGGCACGCCAAGTTTTTCAAACATCGAAATCCCACGGCGCGCATCCAGCAAGGCCACATCTTGCGGCGTCGAAACCACCAGCGCGCCAGTGAGTGCGGTTTTTTGGCTCAGCGTCAACTGCACGTCGCCGGTGCCGGGTGGCAAATCAATCAACAGAACATCCAGCTCGCCCCATTGGACCTGACCCAACATCTGCTGCATAGCCCCCATCAACATAGGGCCACGCCAAACAATCGCTTCGCCCTCTTCCACCATCAGCCCGATCGACATCATGGTCACGCCATGCGCATGCAGTGGCTCAATGGTTTCTCCATCAGGGCTGGCAGGCTTTTTGGACACGCCCATCATACGCGGCTGTGATGGCCCATATATGTCTGCATCAAGCAAACCAACTTTGCGACCCATCTTGGCCAAGGCAACCGCCAGATTGGAAGACACGGTAGATTTGCCCACGCCGCCCTTGCCAGAGGCAATCGCGATGATGCTCTTCACGCCAGGCACACCTTGCTTGCCTTGCTGTGGTTTTGGATGGCGACCAATCTTAAGGCTTGGCGCTTCACCCGCGGCAGGCTGAGGTGCAGCCGGCGCGCTTGGCGTGGCGCTGTGCGCGGTCATAACAATGGAAACCGACGTTACACCCTCAATGGCCTCAAGCGTCGCTTGCGCAGAGGCACGCGCCGAATCCCACAAACGCGCAGCACTGGCATCAGGCGCTTCAATCACAAAAGACACCGCGCCATCATCAACGCGCAAAGCCTTCACCACATCACCCTGCGCCAAGGATCCACCGCTGGGCAAAGCAACCCCCGCCAGCGCATTCATAATAGTGTCACGGTTTATCGGCATATCAATGTCCCTTCATTCGAACTTGCCCTTCAAATAAGGCGAAACCGCGCGCTGCGCCACCGCGCGCGATGGCTTTTCCGCAATAAGTTTCCAAAGCGCTTAAAATTAGGTCAGCAGCGGGTATGCATTTTCTGCATGGCGGCAATGACCAATCGATGGATTGTGCATCTGCAGCATTCGACTAAATTCAGTATCAAGCAAGGCAGACAGCGAAACACAAACAATCGCAACACGCCTTGAAACGCATCCGGGCAAAAGCCCAAGCACTTAAGGTTTAATAACGATGGCATACCTAAACGCATCACACACAGTTGGCTTCGATCTCGCAGGCCGCATCGCAACACTTAAAAATTCTCTCGTTGAGAGCGTATCACGCTACCGCGTGTACCGCGAAACTCTCGCGGAACTCGAAGGTCTCTCCAACCGCGACCTCAACGACCTAGGCCTCAGCCGCGCCGGCATCAAAGCCGTTGCTCTTGAAGCTGCCTACGGCAACTAAGTTTCCTATATCGGGCCCCTCCTCCTCCCTTGGGTCCTGATAACGACGACAGCGCCTTCCTCCTCCCTGACGCTGTCGACAATTTCGGAATTCACGGCTTCCTCCTCCTCCCTGAAGCCCTGAAGACCTCGCGGTGAAGCTTCCTCCTCCCTGCTTCATCGCAAATATTCGGGCTCAACGCCCACACGGTCTTGGATCTCTCCTCCTCCTCCCTGAGGGATCTAAAGCAAGGCGGTGATGTCTTCCTCCTCCCTGACATCACCGTGCAAATTCGGGCTCAACGCCCACACGTTCTTGGGTCCTTCCTCCTCCTCCCTGAGGGACTTAAAGCAAGACGGTGATGTCTCCTCCTCCCTGACATCACCGTATAAATTCGGGCTCAACGCCCACACCTTCTTCGGTTTCTCTCCTCCTCCCTGAGAAACCCAAGACAAGGGCCAGCATCTTCCTCCTCCCTGATGCTGTGACCTTGACCTTCGAACCTGATCCTCCCATCAGCGTTCGACACATAAAGACACCCGCGCCCTCTCCTCCCTGGCGCGGGTGTTTTTGTTTTAAGACTGCCTACATTGCCGGCCGCGACGCCTTGGGGCCTCAAACGCAAAACGCGCGCCAAAACCTTGGCACGCGCTCAAATTCTTAGATTGTGAATGGCACTTACGCTCGTTTAGAACGGCGCGTCATCTGCCTCGGCTGCGGGTTTCACAAAACTCGCGACAAGTTTTTTCGCGCCGGCGTGATCAAATTCAACCAAAAGCTTATCGCCTTCGATTTCCATGACTTCGCCGTAACCAAATTTAATGTGAAACACACGGTCGCCCGTGATGAAGGATGTCGTCGCCTTGATGTTCAGCGTGACGGGTTTGGCCGCAGGCGCACGATTCTGTCGGCTTTGCAGACGCTTCCATCCCGGTGAATTGTAAACATCCGCATCAGACACGCGGTCGTCAAAAGACGCGGATCCGCCACCAGAGCGCGCAGAGCCAAAGCCGCTGCCAACAGCCTGCGGCGTCATGACATATACATGTTGCTCAGGAATTTCATCGATAAAGCGCGAGGGCATTTGCGACTGCCATTGGCCAAACACAGGACGGTTCGAGGCAAAAGAAATCGTGCACAGCTCTTCGGCGCGGGTGATGCCCACATAGGCCAAGCGCCGCTCTTCCTCGAGGCCGCTCAAACCACTTTCATCCATAGACCGCTGGGACGGGAACAGCCCCTCTTCCCAACCGGGCAAAAACACGACGGGAAACTCAAGCCCCTTAGCGCCGTGCAACGTCATGATCGTCACTTTCGGATCCGACTCATTGGCGTCATTATCAAGGCTGAGCGCGACGTTTTCTAAGAATCCGCTCAGGTTGTCATGCTCTTCCAAGCCTTTGACCAGCTCTTTAAGGTTCTCCAACCGCCCAGGCGCCTCAGGCGTTTTGTCGTTTTGCCACATCGTTGTGTAGCCGCTTTCGTCCAAAATGCGTTCCGCAAGCTCCACATGGGTCAGTTCAGACGGCACATAGTCGACAGATTCGACCACCGCATCTTCGTCATCCAAACCAGGATAGCGAATTTGCTGCTCTGCAAGCGCCGACCACGAATCGAGTTGCGTGACCAATTCAGCGACGGCGCCCTTGGCTTTGCCCTTTAAAATGCCGTCCTGAACGGCCAAACGCGCGCCTTCTTTCAACGACACGCCGTTGCTGCGCGCCATGAATTGAATGTCTTGCAAGGCTTTCGGGCCAACACCACGCTTGGGCGTGTTGATAATGCGCTCGAACGCCAAATCATCTTCGGGCTGAATCACCACGCGGAAATAGGCGATGGCATCGCGACATTCCAAACGCTCGTAAAATTTCGGCCCGCCAATCACGCGATACGCCAAGCCGATCTTCAGGAATCGATCTTCAAAAGCGCGCATCTGATGCGAGGCGCGCACCAGAATCGCCATATCTTCCAGCGAAAACTTACGCAGTTTGGCGCGCGATCCAGAGGCCATGGCCTCGATCTCTTCGCCGATCCAACGCGCTTCGTCCTCATAATCCCAATGGCCGATCAGGCGCACCAATTCGCCCTCTGGCTCATCGGTCCAAAGGTCTTTGCCAAGACGGTTCGAGTTGCCAGAAATCACGCCAGAGGCCGCGGCCAGAATATGCGGTGTGGAACGGTAGTTCTGTTCCAAACGGACAACCTTGGCGCCAGGGAAATCCTTTTCAAACCGCAAGATATTACCCACTTCGGCCCCGCGCCAGCCATAGATCGACTGGTCATCATCGCCGACACAACAGACGTTCTTATGCGCAGCCCCCAGCAAACGCAGCCACATATACTGCGCCACGTTGGTATCTTGGTACTCGTCCACCAGAATGTATTTGTACCAGCGCTGGTACTGCTCAAGCAGATCCGCATGGGTCTGAAAAATCGTCACCATATGCAGCAAAAGATCGCCAAAATCGCAAGCATTGAGCACCCGCAAGCGGTCTTGATATTGGCGGTAAAGCTTGACGCCGTAGCCATTGAAGGCCTCGTCATCCGTGACCTTGGCAGGTGTGAGCGCGCGGTTTTTCCACGCATCGATCACGCCAGCCAATTGACGCGCAGGCCAGCGCTTTTCGTCAATGCCTTCGGCCTTAATCAACTGTTTGAGCAGGCGAATAACGTCGTCGGTGTCCAAGATCGTAAAATTGGATTTCAGACCCACAAGTTCCGCATGGCGGCGCAATTGTTTGACACAGACAGAGTGAAAGGTGCCAAGCCACGGCATGCCCGCCACAGATGTGCCCATCAAACCGCCCACGCGTTCTTTCATTTCGCGCGCCGCTTTGTTGGTGAAGGTCACGGCCAAAATTTCATTTGGTTGCGCGCGTCCTGTGTTCAACAAATGCGCGATGCGGCAGGTCAATGCCTTGGTCTTGCCCGTGCCAGCCCCCGCCAACATCAAAACCGGACCATCTAAAGTCTCGACGGCTTCGCGTTGCGCTGGGTTCAATTCGTCCAAATACGGCGTCGGACGTGCGGCCATCGCGCGCTGCGTCAACGACCCGCCTTGCGGTGCCATGGCTGCCTCAAAGGCGTCTTCTTCATCAAATCTGCTCATAGACAAGACGTTAATGCAGACGCGCGGCAAGGAAAAGAGTGTTCTGCAATTGTTCGCACAGATCTGCCATAAAAAAGCCGGCGCAACACGGCGCGGTGAGCGTCGCGCCTGCGACTAGTCGGCTGCGTCGTCGTGCACAATCGCCGCAAGTGATGTGACATAGCGCTGAAACAGCGTCGAAAAAGTAGCAATGTCGTCGTCGCTCCAGCCGTCGAATGTCTGCATCATCAGCATCCATTTAGAGTGCATGAATTCATCCAAGAACCCAAAACCTTTGGGCGACATGTTCAACACGGATTTGCGCGCATCCTCTTGCGCAACGGAGCGCTCCACAAACCCACGCGACACCAAATCTGCAACGATCCGAGAGGCCCGCGACGGATCGACTTGCATCATCTCGGCCACAAGCCCGACAGTCGGCGCCATAGGTTCAGGTCGGCCAATACCGCCTTGAATGCGGGCCACAGATATAAGCCCTTGCAGCAAAGCTGGCTCCAGTTTTTCGCTCAACCCGTCTAAAACCTTGCCGCGAAACTCTTCGCGTTCCCACATGCGGCGCCATTGAAAGTTGGCCACATCAAACCGCAACAAAGCGTTGATCGACTGCGACGAAAACCCATTCTTTTCAAGAAGTTCAGGGATGCCACGTTGGGTGCGCGGATCGCATTTGAACCCATCTGCCGAAGGGTCATGGGCGACGCCCCCTGCTTTGGGCGTCAAGGACGTGGACAAGTCGGGCGACTGAGGAATTTTTTGCGACATATATCGGAGGTGCCACAATTATATGCGTCGGTCAAGTATGTGTTATTGTCATATATATGCCATTGACACATATATTCATACGGGCGATACACTCCCCTAAAACCACAGACTCAGCGTCATGTGGGAAAGGAACGCATATGTCACAGGCCCCTCAGCCCACCGCCTCTGAAACTGGTACAATGTCCGTTGGAACCGTGATCGCCTCTGTCGCGGTCTTGTTGCTTTTGGCAGCTTTAGATCAAACCATTGTGTCAACAGCCCTGCCCACAATCGTTGCCGATCTTGGCGGGCTTGAGCACCTGTCGTGGGTGGTTACTTCTTACATTTTGGCCTCAACGGTTGTGGCACCTTTGTATGGCAAGTTTGGCGATCTATATGGGCGCCGAAACATGGTGTTCATCTCGGTTTCTCTCTTCCTGATCGGCTCTGTCCTATGTGGATTGGCCTCATCCATGACGTTCTTGATCCTCGCCCGCGCAGTCCAAGGACTTGGCGGCGGCGGATTGTTCGTCTTGGCCTTGTCTATCATCGGTGAAGTGCTCCCCCCGAAAGATCGCGGCAAAATCTCTGCGGTGTTTGGCGGTGTCTTTGGCCTGTCGTCTGTTGTGGGGCCTCTGCTGGGTGGTTGGTTTGTTGATGCGCTCAGCTGGCATTGGATTTTCTTTGTGAACCTGCCCATTGGTGCAATCGCTTTGGTCGGTTTTATGGTCAGCTTCAAACCATCGGGCGTGCGCAAATCGCCCTCAATCGACTTTGCAGGCGCCATCACATTGACCGTCGCACTGTCCGCTTTGGTGCTTGTCACCGCATTGGGCGGCAGGGAAATCGCGTGGAACAGTGGCACTGCGATCGGATTGATTGTTTTGAGCATCGGCGCCACAATCGCCTTTATCATTGCAGAACGCCGCGCGGCAGAACCGATTTTGCCGCTCAGATTGTTCCGCATGAATATCTTTACCGTGACCACGCTTTTGTCGCTGTTCACAGGCGCCATGATGCTTGGCTCGATCACGTTTTTGCCGATGTATTTACAGCTGGCAAAAGGCGCGAGCGCCACATCGTCAGGCTTGCAACTTATTCCCTTAACGGTTGGTATTTTGATCGGCTCTACCGTTGCGGGCAAATATATGGGGCAAACAGGTCGCTACCGCATGCTGCCGATGGTTGGCACACTTGTGGCATTCGTTGGCGCCCTTGGGCTGACACGCCTGTCCCCAGAACTATCTAATGTTGTCTTTTATCTGACACTTGCCTGTATGGGCGCAGGGCTTGGCATGGTCTTCCCCGTGATCAGCACCGCCGTGCAGAACGCTGTGACGATGGACGACCTTGGGTCTGCCACGGCTGCGGGTGTTTTGTTTCGTCAAATCGGAGGCTCTGTGGCGGTTGCCCTGTTCGGCGCGATCTTTGCCGCGGGGATGGCCCGTGCCATGGGCGGCGTTCACATTGAAGGCATGGCATCCGTGTCCGAACTTGGGCCACAGATGCTCGCAGCATTGCCAGACCCAGTGAAAGAGCAGATCGCAGCCTCGGTCACCGGCGCTTTGCACCCCGTATATTGGATCGTTGCGGCATTTTCTTTGGCAGCCTTCATCATTTCACTGTTTTTGCAAGAAATGCCCTTAGAGGGGCGCGGACAGTGACCTTTGAGGGATTTCCATCAAAAAAGATGGATAGAATTAGGAGATAATTCCCACCGAAACAGCTCCCCCCTTCCCTTTTGTTTGCGCTAACACTAAAAGGCAGCAAAAGGCGACACAAATAGTGATTGCTGCGTTGCAGAAAAAATTCTAGCCTTCTGTGTGTCGTCACGAGCTTTAAGGGGAAATAGATCATGACCGAATTCAAAAAAATTCTCATCGCAAACCGCGGCGAAATCGCGATCCGTGTAATGCGCGCTGCCAACGAGATGGGAAAACGAACGGTTGCGATCTATGCCGAAGAAGACAAACTGTCCTTGCACCGCTTCAAGGCCGATGAAGCCTATAAGATCGGCGAAGGCATGGGCCCTGTTGCGGCTTACCTGTCGATCGAAGAGATCATTCGTGTTGCCAAACTGGCGGGCGCAGATGCCATTCACCCTGGTTACGGGCTTTTGTCAGAAAACCCAGAATTCGTAGATGCATGTTTTGAAGCAGGCATCACATTCATCGGACCAAAAGCCGAAACCATGCGCCAGTTGGGCGACAAAGCCTCTGCGCGCCGTGTGGCGATTGAAGCAGGCGTGCCTGTTATTCCAGCGACCGAAGTCTTGGGCGACGATTTCGACGCCATTCGCGCCGAGGCCAAAGAGGTCGGCTTTCCAATGATGCTCAAAGCCTCATGGGGCGGCGGCGGACGCGGCATGCGTCCTGTCTTCAATGAAGAAGAGCTGGAAGAAAAAGTCAAAGAAGGTCGCCGCGAAGCCGAAGCAGCTTTCGGCAATGGCGAAGGCTACCTTGAGAAAATGATCGTGCGTGCGCGCCACGTCGAGGTGCAAATCTTGGGCGACAGCCACGGCAATATCTATCACCTGTATGAGCGCGATTGTTCGGTGCAGCGCCGCAACCAAAAAGTGGTTGAACGCGCCCCTGCCCCTTACTTGTCAGAAACCCAGCGCGAAGAAATCTGTGCTTTGGGCAAGAAAATCTGTGAGCACGTCAACTATGAGTGCGCCGGCACTGTAGAATTCTTGATGGATATGGATGACGGCAAGTTCTACTTCATCGAAGTGAACCCGCGCGTTCAAGTTGAGCACACCATCACCGAAGAAGTCACCGGTATCGACATCGTACGGGCGCAAATCCTAATCGCGGAAGGCAAGTCTTTGACCGCCGCCACAGGTGTTGCCAGCCAATATGACGTGAAACTCGATGGTCACGCCG
Organism: Pacificibacter sp.; assembly: GCF_039769035.1. Classification (NCBI taxonomy): domain Bacteria; kingdom Pseudomonadati; phylum Pseudomonadota; class Alphaproteobacteria; order Rhodobacterales; family Roseobacteraceae; genus Pacificibacter; species Pacificibacter sp. The sequence continues at coordinate 2,460 of NZ_JBDMZG010000015.1, read as the reverse complement.
TGCAATGTCGCGTCACGACAGAAGACCCGACCAACAACTTTATTCCTGATTACGGTCGCATCACCACCTACCGCTCTGCGACAGGTATGGGCATTCGCTTGGATGGCGGCACCGCCTATTCCGGCGCTGTGATCACCCGCTACTACGACAGCTTGCTGACCAAAGTGACCGCATGGGCGCGCACGCCAGAGGCTGCGATTGCCCGTATGGACCGCGCGCTGCGCGAGTTCCGTATTCGCGGCGTGTCGACCAATATTGCCTTTGTGGAAAACCTGCTCAAGCACCCGACATTTGTGTCGAACGAGTATTCCACCAAGTTTATCGACGAGACACCTGAGCTGTTTGATTTCAAACCGCGCCGTGACCGTGCGACGAAAATCCTGACATACCTTGCGGATATTTCCGTCAACGGCCACCCAGAAACTGCAGGTCGTCCAAAGCCATCAGCAGAAGCCCGCATGCCAATTGCGCCAAAGCCACGCACGGACAAAATCCAAGCCGGCACGCGTCAATTGTTGGAAGAAAAAGGCCCGCAAGCTGTGGCCGATTGGATGCTCGCGCAAAAGCAACTGTTGATCACTGACACCACCATGCGTGACGGTCACCAGTCTTTGCTGGCCACGCGGATGCGGTCGATAGATATGATCAATGCGGCCCCCGCTTATGCTGCCAACCTGCCGCAGCTGTTCTCGGTGGAATGCTGGGGTGGCGCGACATTTGATGTGGCCTATCGCTTCTTGCAAGAATGCCCATGGCAGCGCCTGCGCGACATTCGTGAGCGCATGCCAAACGTGATGACGCAAATGTTGCTGCGCGCCTCAAACGGCGTTGGCTACACCAACTACCCTGACAATGTTGTGCAGTCTTTCGTCAAACAGGCCGCCGAGACTGGCGTTGACGTGTTCCGCGTGTTCGACTCACTGAACTGGGTCGAAAACATGCGCGTTGCGATGGATGCGGTGATCGAAAGCGGCAAAGTGTGTGAAGGCACGATCTGTTACACAGGTGATTTGCTCGACCCAACGCGTCCGAAATATGACCTCAAATACTACGTCCAAATGGGCAAGGATTTGAAAGCGGCTGGCGCGCATGTGCTGGGCCTTAAAGACATGGCTGGCCTGCTCAAACCTGCGCAAGCCTCTATGTTGATCAAAGCCTTGAAAGAAGAGGTCGGCCTGCCGATCCACTTCCACACACACGACACATCCGGCATTGCTGCGGCGACCATCTTGGCCGCAAGTGACGCAGGCGTTGATGCGGTTGACGTGGCGATGGATGCGTTCTCAGGCGGCACATCGCAGCCATGTTTGGGTTCTATCGTTGAGGCCACGCGCTTCTCCGAGCGCAACACTGGTTTGGACATCAATGCCATCCGCGAAATGTCGATCTATTGGGAAGCAGTGCGCCATCAATACGCCGCCTTTGAAAGCGGCCTAGAAGCGCCTGCCTCAGAAGTGTACCTGCACGAAATGCCAGGTGGTCAATTCACCAACCTCAAGGCCCAAGCCCGTTCGCTTGGTCTTGAAGAGCGCTGGCATGAAGTGGCGCAAGCTTACGCGGACGTGAACATGATGTTCGGCGATATCGTCAAAGTGACACCTTCCTCGAAAGTGGTCGGCGACATGGCGTTGATGATGGTGTCCCAAGGCATCACACGCGCCCAAGTCGAAGATCCGAAAACCGAAGTGTCCTTCCCAGATTCTGTCATCGACATGATGAAAGGCAACCTTGGCCAACCACCTGCGGGCTTCCCGAAAACCATTCTCAAGAAAGTTTTGGGTGGTGAAAAACCGAACTTGGAACGCCCAGGCAAACACCTCAAACCTGTTGATCTGGAAGCGACCCGCAAAGAGGCTGCTGAGCTTTTGGGCGTGGAGATCGATAACGAAGATCTCAACGGCTACCTGATGTACCCGAAAGTGTTCTCAGACTACCGCGGTCGTCACGAGACCTACGGCCCTGTGCGCACCTTGCCGACCAAGAACTTCTTCTACGGCATGGTTCCAAGCGAGCAAATTTCAGTTGCGATTGACCCAGGCGTGACGCTCGAAATCCGCTGTTCTGCCTTGTCAGAGCCGGATGAAACGGGCGAAGTCAAAGTGTTCTTCGAACTCAACGGTCAGCCACGCACTGTGCGCGTCAAAGACCGCACGGCAGCAGCCACAGTCATCGCGCGCCCGAAAGCAGAATTGGGCAATGCCAGCCACGTTGGCGCACCGATGCCGGGCGTTGTTGCAGCCGTTTTGGTCATACCAGGCCAAAAAGTGCTCAAGGGCGACGGCCTGTTGACGATCGAGGCGATGAAAATGGAAACCTCGATTACAGCTGACCAAGATGGCGTGATCAAAGCGGTCCACATCACGGCCGGCGCACAAATCGACGCCAAAGACTTGCTGGTTGAATTCGAGTAACGCTCGCCTTCACCATTGACCTCATGAGCCACGCGCAGCACCTTGCTTC
>NZ_JBDMZG010000121.1:0-3583 GCF_039769035.1 Pacificibacter sp. | reverse complement strand
TGGGACTGGTCGTCTTCATTGTTTTGTTGATCGTTAATTTTATGGTCATCACCAAAGGCGCTGGGCGCATGGCCGAAGTCGGTGCGCGTTTCGCGCTGGACGGGATGCCGGGTAAACAGCTTGCCATTGACGCCGATATGTCTGCTGGCGCCATTTCTCACGAAGAGGCCAAGGAGCGTCGCGAGCGTGAGCTTGCTGAAACGACGTTTTTCGGCTCCCTCGATGGGGCATCCAAATTTGTCAAAGGGGATGCCATCGCGGGCTTGTTGATCACCCTTATGAATATCGTGATGGGGTTGGTGATCGGTATCGCCGTTCACGGTATGCCCGCCAGTCAAGCGTTTGAAACCTATGCCATTCTCACCGTAGGTGATGGGCTGGTCAGTCAAATTCCGTCTGTCATTATTTCCATCGCGGCCGCGCTATTGCTGGCCAAAGGCGGCGCAAGCGGGTCTGTTGATCTTGCGCTGTTCAAGCAGCTTGGTCGGTACCCGCCCGCGTTGATCACAGTTGGCATCTTGATGGGGCTTTTCGCCCTCGTCCCAGGTTTGCCGTTTTTGCCCTTTATGGCGGGGGCCGGTGCGCTGTGTTTCGCGGGGTATTTCGTTGCCGAGAAAAACCGAAGCGAAAAACACGCCGCCGATAATCCGCCGCCCCCTGTCGTTGAAGATGTTCCGGAATCGCTTGGCGATATTTTGGACCTTGATGATATCCACGTGGAATTTGCACCTGACTTGGTGGCGATGGTCCTTGATCCCCAGACCGGTCTAGATGCGCGCATTACAAACATGCGCAATCACGTGGCAACGGTCTTTGGCCTCATTTTGCCAGAAATTCGCTTAACCGATGACCCGAGTTTGCCGCAGGGGTGCTATATCGTGCGCATTCAGGGTGTGGAACAAGCGCGCGACGTCCTGCGGCCAGATTTGGCCTTGGCGCTTTTGTCTGGTGATGCGAGCGGGTTTCCCCCCGGTGAAGATGTGAAAGAACCGGTTTATGGCGCGCCTGCGCGTTGGATTACGGACGACCAAAAGGAAGAAATGGCCATTTTGGGCTGCACCATTGTGTCATCGACCGAGGTGTTGGCCACGCATTTGCTTGAAGTCATCAAGCGCAATTTCCAACGCCTACTTACCATGCGCACTTTGCGTCGGCTGTTGGATGAAATGACGAACTTGTCGGATCAGACCCGTGCAGATGCCAATCAGCGTTTGCTGGATGATCTTGTGCCCGAAAAAGTGCCCATGGATTTGCTGTTGTCCATTTTGCGGCTCTTGCTGGAAGAGCGCGTTTCAATTCGAAATATGTCGCTCATCCTTGAGGCAATTTCCGAATCTCGCGGTGCGCATGCCACGCCTGAATCGATCTGTGAACACGTGCGGCATCGGCTTGGGTTTCAACTGATTTCAGAAATCAAACGTGCTGATGGAACTTTACCCCTGTTGCAATTGGCCCCCGAATGGGAAGAGAAATTCGCAGCCTATCAAATTGACGGGGAGCGCGGGCAATCGGACATCGCCCTGCCGCCCACCGACTTTAATAAGTTGGCGAAATCCATGGCAGAAAAAATCGCGAAAGCGGGCGAAACGGGTGTTTACCCAGCCGTTGTAACCTCGTCGCGTCGCCGTCGGTTTGTTAAAACGGTCTTGGCCGCACAAGGTATTCAAAATCCAGTGTTTTCTTTCGAAGAAATCGGCACAGAGGCGCGTCCATCGTTGGTGGGGCTTGTGCCAGCATGATCGAAAACATCCCTTCCATTCTTGGACTATCACAAGATGCGTTCATGATCGGATTTTTGGTGTTTTTGCGTGTCGGCGCAATGATGGCGGTGTTGCCGGCTTTCGGCGAGCGCAGCATTCCACAGCGGATCCGTATCGTGTTGGCGCTGTGTTTTTCGATCGTGGTGGCGCCCGCGGTGGCATCGGATGTTTTCTCGGTTGCCTCACAACAGGGTATCATCGGCAAAGCTTTAATCACTGAAGTCGTGGCGGGTTTGGCACTGGGATTCATCTTGCGCATGTTCGTGATGATTTTGGAAATGGCAGGCGCAATTATCGCGCAATCTACGTCACTGTCCCAAATGTTTGGCGGCGGCGCAGTCGACGCGCAGCCTGTGGTGGGCCACTTGCTTTTGGTGGGCGGTCTGGCGCTTGCTGCGATGCTCGACTTGCATGTGCGCGTGGTTGAGATCGTGATCATGTCGTACAAATTCATTCCCGCAGGCACGTTCATCGGCGGGGGGGAACTGTCCCAATGGGGATTGCAGCACATTCGCACGGGCTTCTCGATGGCGTTTTCACTGTCCGCCCCGTTTGTCATCGCGTCCCTTGTTTACAACGTGGCACTTGGCGTCATCAATCGCGCGATGCCGCAGCTCATGGTGGCCATGGTTGGGGCGCCTGCGATCACCTTAGGGGGGATGGTTCTGATGTTCATCACCTTGCCACTTTTGCTGCAAATTTGGCGGCATGGGTTTGATGTGTTGCTGATGAATCCCTTTGAGGTGCTCTAATGGCAGAAGGTGAAAGTGACGACGATAAGCAATTTGAAGCGTCGCAAAAAAAGCTAGATGACGCGCGCAAAAAGGGGGAAATCCCTCAGTCCGTGGATCTTGTGACCTCGGCGGCGTATTTGGGATTTATCGCCGTTGGCGTCATTTTTGGCGGCGGTTCTTTACTGCAAATGGGCACCGTTTTGCAGGAGCTTTTGGCAAAATCGGACAGCTTGTCCACAGAGTGGTTTTCGGGTGGCGGCACCGTGTTGGGTGGTGAAACGATGCAAGCTGTTGGCAGCGCGCTGATGCCTTGGTTCTTGTTGCCAGCGATCGCCGCGATCGTTGTCATCGTGGCCACGCGGTCCTTGGTTTTCGCCCCCAGCAAGATCGAACCGAAGCTGAGCAAGATATCGATGATCTCCAATGCCAAGAACAAATATGGTCGCAAGGGGCTGTTTGAATTTGGCAAAGGCTTTTTCAAGCTCACGGTTTATTCGATCGTTCTCGGTGTGTATTTGGTCAAAAAAATTCCGGTCATCATGAGCACCATGTCCCTCAGTCCTGGCATGGTTACCGTGATGTTGCTTGAGCTGTGCATGGGATTTTTGCTCATCGTGCTGGTGATTTCGCTGATCGTCGGTGGGGTGGATTACCTGTTTCAGTATTCAGAGCATTTGCGCAAACATCGCATGTCGCGCAAAGAGCTTACCGACGAGTCCAAAGAGCAAGAAGGCGACCCGCATGCGAAGCAAAAAAGGCGTCAACGTGGTCAAGAAATTGCGCTCAATCAGATGTTGGGTGATGTGCCGACGGCGGATGTCATTGTTGTGAACCCGACGCACTACGCGGTTGCATTGAAGTGGGACAAATCGAGAGGCGGCGCGCCGATTTGTGTTGCCAAAGGTGTGGATGATGTTGCGGTCAAAATCCGCGAAATTGCGAATGAAAACGCCATTCCAATCCACCGTGATCCGCCAACGGCGCGCGCCCTGTATGCCGTTGTCGAAATCGGTACAGAGGTTTGGCCTGAACACTACAAAGCCGTCGCTGCGTCGATCCGTTTTGCTGAAGCAATGCGTGCGAAAATGA
>NZ_JBDMZG010000120.1:0-17855 GCF_039769035.1 Pacificibacter sp. | reverse complement strand
GCTTGCATCACAGCACACGCGCCGCATAATACAACCAACCAGATGAGCCAGATACTCGCCTAAATTACGCAGCCTCTGGACCCAAAAACTCTGACGTCAGACATTTTCAATACGTTAAACAGATTCATTATAGAATGTTGTTTCTATAACAGGGCAAATATTGACTTCCCATTTTCAAAGGTGCGCCCAAGTTGGGGCGACACGACAAGATGGCGCTGTTCGGCCCAAAGCCGACCTTCGACCCCCAATCCTCTTGCATCGGTGCGGCCCGTCGAAGCAGACACTCGTGCATTTTGTCGGCTTTAATGTCGGTCATCAGACTTAGTGAGATTCCGCTGCACCTGCTCCATCGACGGCTTCGCTCAGTATTCGAAGCATTCGTCACATTGGAATGAAGCAGCCCTCAACATTAGACACATTGCGTTGACTACTCTCAATATAAGGATTATAAATCTCAAAAGGGGGATTCTTTGTGGGCGAAAATCTAAAGCGAATTCTGACTCTGTTGGAACATTTGTCGTTGGCCAAGGAAGGCGGAATGCAGGTGGCGCATTTGATTGAGGAAACAGGTCTCGCCGCATCAACCGTCTATCGCTTGGTGGGAGAGCTCGAAAACTTGGGATACTTGCGCAAAGCAAGCGACCGCAAATTGATCCCAAGCTTTTCATTTGAGCAAGCAATGGCCATCGGAGGGATGGAGCTGCAAAGCTTGAATGATGCTTGTCGAGCGGTGTCGTCACGCTTGATTGCTGCATCTGAGTTCATTTCATTACGCCGTCAAAATCTGTTTTGGCACATCTCGGAGGAGAGCGGGCAGCAGTCGCTTCGCTTGCGTGCTGGTGTAGGTTTTATCCGCGGATCCTACGAACTGGACTGCATTAGCCGCATGGCGCTTGCCCATGCGCCAACGGATGATGTCGAGCGGGTTTGGGATGTATCTGGGTTTTATGACGTTGGCGTATCTGGGGGCAAAGTGCCTTGGGCCCACGCTAAGGCGCAAATTTCATCTGTCGATCTTGATGGCATGGAATTTGACCTTATGGGCAACGCCAAAGGCATCCGGCGCTACTGCGTCGCGATCAACGGGGCCGATGGGGAATTTGCCGGAATGTTGACAGTCGCCGAGGCAGCCACGCCTTTGCGCGACGTTGAGGGTCATATCGCAACGGTCAAAGATGTCCTGCTGGATGCAAAAAGAACCGTCGAGAAAGACTGGGAGAAGACTGAGACTGTGCTCGGCCGATCGGGCTGAGCGCAACTTACACTAGGGAGGATACCATGAAGAATTTTAAATTATACGCGGTCGCGCTTGCGGCCGTGCTGAGTGCTGGTGCGCCGGTCACGGCTGTCGCACAGGATTTGGTCGTGTCCATTGGCTCGCGTGGCTATGGCGCTATGGTCGATAAAAATATCGAAAGCTTTGAGGCTGCCAATCCAGGCATGTCGGTGGAATGGAACAAAGTGTCCGATGTGCCGGGCGATACCCGTAAGCTTTACGTCACGGGTTTGACGGCTCGCAGCCCCACACCGGATGTTTTTGCAGTGGATGTGATCTGGGCTGGCGAATTTGCGCAACGTGGATGGCTTGCGCCGCTCAACGACTTGATCGACGCTGATCAAATCGCAGCCTACAACCCATCATTCTTGTCTGCGGCAACTGTGGACGACAATGTCTATGCTGCGCCACTTTACTTGGACGGCACGCATTTGTTCTACCGCTCTGATCTGCTCGAAAAATACGACATCGAGGTGCCAAAAACGTGGGAAGAGGTCATTTCAGCTTCCAAAACGGTCATGGAAGGCGAAGGCAACCCGCAGCTTTACGGTTTTGTGTCTATGTGGGCTAAGATCGAAGGCCTGTTCATGAACTGGCTGTCCTTTACCGGCGGCAATGGGGCGAGCTTCTTTGACGCAGACGGCAAAGTCGCGGTCAATTCACCTCAAGCGATTGAAGCCACGCAAACCATGGTCGACATCCTGTACAAACATAAAATTGCACCGGATTCGATTTTGACCATGCGCCCAGACGATGCGCGCACTTTGTTCCAACAGGGGCGTTCGGTCTTTTTGATGGTACAGGATTTCGTCCACGCGCCGCTTAGCGCAGAAGACAGCCCTGTTGCGGGTAAATTTGACTTTACCCGCAATCCATATTTTGCAGGTCATGAAGACGGGCATTCCACTGCGCTGGGCGGTTGGTTGCTGGCTGTGAATGCCAATTCTGAGAACAAAGAAGCGGCTGCCAAATTGGTCGCGCATTTCACGTCTTTCGACAATCAACTCGAGGCGGCATTGAGTGAAAATCGCGCCCCGGGTCGTACAGATGTCTACGAGTCGGAGCAAATGGCGGGTGCCTCGCTCATTCGTGATTTTGGCGCCAACTACGCCGTCGGTGTTGTGCGTCCTTCTGCTGCAACGGGAAGCCTTTACCCCCGTGTGTCTGAGGCAATGCAGATCGAGATCACCAATGCATTGAACCAGAAAAAGTCAGTCGAAGACGCGCTGAATGACGCGGCCAAAGCGGTCAAAGACATCTTGGGTCAATAACACTCCCACGCTTGTTACCCTCTGACCATGTCCGGCAAATTTGTCGGGCATGGTTCAATACCCGCACATCGGAGTTCACAATGCCTCGTATTTTGACACTTGAGAAACGAACCGCGTTGACAGGGATTGGCTTTGTCACGCCGACGGTTCTGATCATTGCCCTCATTCTTGTCTACCCCATCGTTCAATCAATTATCCTTAGCTTTGGTCAATCGAGCATCGATGGGTATGAGCCCTACCGTTTTGTTGGGCTTGATCACTACATCAAGTTGACGGGGGATGGGCGATTTTGGAACGCGCTCGGTGTGACGTTTACCTTTACTGCGCTGTCCATTCCATTGGAACTGATGCTGGGCATCGGCTTGGCGTTGTTGATGAACGAGACTTTCAAATTCAAAGGCTTGGCACGTTTGGCGGTTTTGTTCCCTTGGGCTTTGCCAACGGCGCTCAACACGCTGATGTGGCGTTGGATGTACAATTCTGATTACGGGCTGTTTAACGCCGTGGCGCTGCAAAGTGGCTTGGTTGATAAGCCGATCAACTTTTTAGGCGACGACGTTTTAGCTATGGCCTCAATGGTGACTGTTGCTGTTTGGAAAACCAGTTCCTTCATGGCGCTGATCATTCTGGCGGGGCTGCAATCGATCCCACGAGACCTGTTTGAAGCGGGGCGGATGGACGGCATGAACCGCTGGACTGAGTTTACGCAAATCACGTTGCCACTGCTCAAAGGGCCTATCTTGGTCGCCTTGATCATTCGGTCGATGGATGCGCTGCGCACGTTTGAATTGCCGTTCAATCTCACTGATGGCGGACCGGCTGCAGCCACGGAAAGCCTGTCGCTATACGCCTATAAGGTCATCTTTGACTTTTTGGATTTCAACTTTGGAGCGGCCATCGTGGTTGTGCAGTTCTTGGTCATTTTCGCCATGAGCTTGGTCTATGTCTTCACGCTGCGGAACAAGGATTAAATCATGACACATCGCCCACGTTACGTCCTGTATACGCTTGTTGGCCTGTCGGTCTTCATATCCTTTTTCCCAATTGTTTGGCTAATCCTGACCTCGTTTAAAAACACAGCAGGCATCTACGCTTGGCCGCCACAGTATTGGCCGTCGCCGTTTACGTTTGACAACTACACCTCTATTTTCACCAACTCGCCTGAGCTGCTGCGCTACATTCTCAACAGTTTCATTGTTGGTCTGGGCTGCACGATTGTGACACTTGGCTGCGGAGGCATCGCCGCATATGCTCTATCCCGTCTGGGGCTGCGCTTTGCGGGCATGTTGATGGTTGGCATTTTGGCGGTCTCGATGTTTCCGCCGGTTTCTTTGCTGCCATCACTGTTTCAAAACTTTTTACAACTGGGGTTGTTGAACACCTATACAGGGTTGATTTTGGCCCACGCGGGTCTCTTTTTACCCTTCTCGGTCTGGATGCTCGCCAGTTATTTTGCGACGTTGCCCGTTGAGATCGAAGAAGCTGCCCGCATGGACGGGATGGGATTTATCAGGATTTTCCTCACGATCGTTTTGCCGCTGTCTTGGCCCGGCTTTGTGGCGACAGGCTTGATTGTGTTCATCTTCTCATGGAACGAATTCCCACTTTCATTGGTCTTGATGACCCAAAACGCGATGCGTACGGCACCTGTCGGCATCTCGCTGTACCCAGGCGAATATGCTTTCCCTTGGGAAACGATCAGCACGGCAACCGTGCTTGCAATCATTCCCGTGCTCATCATCACCGCAATTTTTCAGAAACAGATTGTTGGCGGCCTGACCGCTGGCGCAGGTAAGTAGAACAGATATGGCAAGTGTAACACTCAATCAAATCGGTAAATCTTATGGCGCAGTCACGGCGGTTGAAGAGTTCGACCTTGAAATCGCGGATGGCGAATTTCTTGTGCTTCTGGGGCCGTCAGGCTGCGGGAAATCGACAACCCTGCGCATGATCGCGGGCTTAGAGAGCATCACCACAGGCGAGCTGTCCATTGGCGGCGTGCGCGTGAATGAGACCGACCCGAAAGATCGCGGCGTTGCGATGGTTTTTCAAAACTACGCGCTGTATCCGCATAAAACGGTTTTCGACAATATGGCGATGGGGCTTAAGCTGCAAAAGATGCCCAAAGCTGAGATTGAAAAGCGCGTCAACGACGTGTCAGATCTTTTGGGTCTGAACGATTATCTGATGCGCAAACCGGCGGCTTTGTCCGGCGGGCAGCGTCAACGGGTCGCGATCGGGCGCGCCATCGTGCGCACGCCTGAAGTGTTTTTGTTCGATGAGCCCCTGTCCAATCTGGACGCCAAACTGCGGGTAAAAATGCGAATGGAGCTGCAAGAGCTGCACAAACGTATCGGCGTCACAAGCATCTATGTTACCCACGATCAGGTCGAAGCGATGACGCTGGCTGACCGGATCGTGATCCTGAACGGTGGTAAAGTGGCCCAAATCGGTACGCCGCGCGATGTCTACGACAATCCTGAGACCGAGTTCGTGGCTGGATTTATCGGCAGTCCTGCGATGAATTTTTTATCCGCCGAGGCCGCGCAAGATGGATGGAAAATCACAGGAACTGACCTCACATTACCGCGCCCGCAAGGGCTTGGCGACGCTTGTGAAGTTGCGACGCTTGGCATTCGGCCTGAGCACATCGAAGTTTTAGAAGATGGTGACGCCTCTGACCCTTGGGTGTTCAAGGCGATGGTGAAACTGGATGAATTGCTGGGCGCAGATGCATTGCTCAATCTGTCTGTGCATGGTCAAGAGTTGCTGGTTCGGGTGGATGGGACTGATTTTCCACAGGCCGGTGCAAAGGTGCGCATTCGCATAGACCCAAACCGCGTGCATGGGTTTGATCCTGCGACAGGCCTCGCTCTCTCTCGCGCTTCGATCTGATAGGAAAGGTACTCCAATGACCCAAAAACGCCCCAATATTCTGTTTATTATGGCTGACGATCACGCGTCGAAAGCCATCAGTTGCTATGGCGCTGGCTTAAACCACACTCCTAACCTTGATCGTATTGCCGATGAAGGCGTGCGGTTGAACCATTGCTATGTCACCAATTCGATCTGCACGCCAAGCCGTGCCGCGATTTTGACCGGCACCTATAATCATGTGAACAGCGTCACCACGTTGGATACGCCTATCGACAATCGCGGGCCAAATGTGGCCAAACATTTGCGCACGGGCGGGTATCAGACGGCTTTGATCGGCAAATGGCACCTAGGCGAAGGCAAGGCTCATGAGCCGACCGGATTTGACTTTTGGTCTGTTTTGCCCGGCCAAGGGGAATATTTTGATCCTTATATGATTGAGATGGGCAAAGAGATCGAAGTTCCGGGGTATGCCACCGATGTTATCACGGACAAAAGCCTTGAATGGTTGAACCAATGTGATCCTGATAAGCCGTTTTTCTTGATGTGTCATCACAAGGCTCCGCACCGAGAATGGGAACCGCACCCAAAGAACCGGCATTTGTACCAAGAGGATGTCGCCCTTCCTGACACTTTTAATGACGAGTACAAAAATCGTGCGAAGGCCGCATCCGAAGCACGGATGCGGATCAAGGATGATATGAAATATGTCGATCTTGGGTTGGTCCAACCCGAAGGCGGCGCAGAGGTGGGCGAGCGTACCAAACCGGGATCAACCGATAGGCGCATCCCCAACCCCGAAGACGTCAGCAACCTGCGTCTGATTGATCGCGATACAGGCGAGGTGTTCACGTTCGAGTCCCAAGATGAGCTCAGCCATTTCAAATATCAACGCTATTTGAAGCGGTATTTGCGCACGATCCACTCCGTCGATGAAAGCGTGGGGCGCATGCTCGACTGGTTGGATGAAACCGGCCAAGCAGACAATACTATCGTTGTTTACACCTCGGATCAGGGTTTTTTCCTGGGCGAACATGGCTGGTACGACAAGCGCTTTATGTATGAAGAATCTTTCCAAATGCCATTTCTGATGCGCTATCCCGCCGAAGTGCCCGCTGGCACAATCTGCAACGATATGCTGTGTAATGTCGATTTTGCACCGACCTTTTTGGACTACGCAGAGTTGACCATTCCGAACTACATGCAGGGCAAATCCGCGCGTTCCGTGCTTGGAGGAGAGGTGACTGAGGATTGGGATCAAGTGGCGTATCATCGGTATTGGATGCACCGCGACCCTGATCACAACGCTTACTCTCACTACGGAATTCGAGATCAACGCTACAAGTTGATCTATTGGTACAACGACGGCTTTGATTTGCCGGGTACCAACCAAGGCGGGCAGGACACAGAGTGGGAGTTGTTTGATTGCGACAAGGACCCGCTTGAGCTGTTCAGTGTGGCTGATGATCCCGCCTATGCTGAGGTGCGCCGTGAAATGCTCGCAAAACTCACCGCTAAGATGGCAGCGATTGGAGATGAACCCGCACACTGCGAATAATTGCCGACACCCAGTCGCAGATTTAGAATGTTGTGGAACGGATCGCCTAATAACTGATACCGGTGCGATTTGTTCATCTTCCCACCCTTCATGACAATTGCGGACAAGTTTGGGGTGGTTGGACGACGTAAGTCCGCTTTGGTGCTCTGTTGGTCAGAATTCGCACTTGCAGCGAATGTCTGGTTTCCGCCCTTGGTGTCGATCGACGCGAACGGCCCTAAGCGGACATCGCGGAAAATCGCAGCTTAGAGCCTATTTTGTTAAAAAGCTCTTTGCTGCATCTGCAAAATTTCTGAAATTCAGGATATTACTCCGTCAAATGTGCTTGGAATACTCGGTATTGGCATTTTTCAACAGAATAAGCCCGTAGTGATTTTTTGCAGCGTGGCAAATGTCAGCTATGAATGATTTGAAGGACGTCGGATCCGGCAGCAAGGGCTGCGGACACACCTTCTTTTGAGTCTTCAAAGACCAATGTCATGGCCGTAGGGACCCCCAGTTTCTTGGCTGCATGCACAAAAATGTCGGGCGCGGGCTTTGCAGGAAGACCATCCGAGACTGAGGCAATGGCACCGAAATAATCCAGAAGATCAACGGCTTTCAACGATGCGGTGGCGACTTCGATTTCTGCGTTGGTTCCGACAGCCATGGGATGGGTTCGACCTAAAGCGCGAAGCAATCTATTTGTTTCTTCGATCGGCGATACTGTCGTCGCCTTGCTGATAAATGCATCAATGCTCTGTTGGGCGGCCAAGGCAATGTCCAAAGCCCCCGACACCTCTTCTGAGAAAGCCGTCAAAAGGGACAGGCGATCTAGGCCTGTCCGCAAAGCATACCAATTTCGATCTAAATCAAACCCTTGAGCACGTGCTGCAGACTGAAAAGCTTGAAAATGCGTTTCACTGCTGTCGACCAACGTCCCGTCACAGTCGAATATGATGGCACGATAATCGCCTGCAATGATTTCAGAATGCCAGTTCTCGGATGAGACATGCCTTTGGCCGCCGCGGGAATATAAAATGCTATCCAAAATGTACACTGTTCCTTGTATTAGGCCGACACAAGGCGGGCTAGATCTGCATCGAATTGAATTGAAACGGTGTCGCCGTGTGCAAATGGTTTTCCGGTCAAACCACTAATGACAAACAAGGAGCCGATTGCACTTTCCACTGTATACTGAATTTCTTTTCCAAGGTAGGCCGCATAGCTGATCGTGCCTTTGATCCCAGGTTGATCGGGAGAGGCGAGGTGCAAGTTATGCGGCCGTAGCACCATTTTTGCGTGGCCTTTTTGCAGTCCACCATCGCGGATTTTGTATTGTTTCATGTCCAAAGCCACGGTGGCTTCGCCCTTCGTCACATCTTTAATATCGCAGTCGGCAAGATTGGCATCCCCAATGAAATCGGCGATAAATGCGGAATTAGGTGCCTCGTAGAGATCGCTGGGCGAACCTTCCTGCGCGATCTCGGCGTCTTTCATCACGATGATACGGTCCGAAACAGCCATCGCCTCTTCTTGGTCGTGGGTGACATAGACGGCGGTAAGGCCGAGGCGTTGTTGAATTTGGCGGATTTCTTCGCGGACATGGCGGCGCAGTTTCGCATCAAGGTTCGAGAGAGGCTCATCCAAAAGCAGGACTTCAGGCTCCAATACGATGGCGCGCGCAACGGCAACACGTTGCTGCTGACCGCCCGATAACTCGCTTGGTAAACGATCCCCAAAACCAGCGAGCCCGACCAATTCTAATCCATGCTCTGCTTTTTGCGCGGCCTCAGCCTTAGGCATGGCTTTGACTGTGAGGCCATAAGCGACATTCTCGCGGACCGTCATGTGTGGGAACAATGCGTAAGATTGAAACACCATCGACACCTTACGGTAAGTTGCCGTTAAGTGAGTGACGTCTTCGCCGCCGATGTGAATTTTTCCGGCGCTGGCCATCTCAAGGCCAGCAATAAGACGCAGCGTGGTTGTTTTACCGCATCCAGAGGGGCCCAGCAGGGTCACAAGCTTGCCGGGATCAATGGTCAGGTCAAGGCCTTTAAGAGCCGTAACCTCACCAAATTTTTTTACGACATTCTCAAAACGTACAGAACCAGGGGTTGATTTTGTCATGGTATTCTCCGGGGTTTGGCCTGGTTTCAAGCCGTTGTTTGGACGCGGTCGGCACGGCGCAGACGGCGTGATCCGACAAGCAGTTGGAGCAGCAAGATCACTGCGAGCATGGTGACAATCAGCACCGCAGAATAGGCAATCGCGAGACCAAATTCTCCGTTTTCAACCCTGCCGACGATGAAAGACGTCGCCATATTATGCTTTGCGCTGACTAAGAAAATCACTGCGCTGACGGATGTAATCGCACGTACAAAGCTATAGGTAAGCGCTGCAAGAATGGCAGGCCTCATCAATGGTAAAATCACGCGCCGAACGGTTGTAAAGCTATTGGCTCCGAGGGTGATTGACGCTTCATCGAGACTTTTGTCGAGCTGCGACATCGCGGCGATGCCGCCGCGCACCCCAACGGGCATATTCCTGAAAACAAAGACAATGATCAGGATGATGCTTGTCCCCGTCAGCTCAATCGGCGGAAAGTTGAACGCCATGATATAGCTGACACCAATTACAGTTCCAGGGATCGCAAAACTAAGCATAGTCGAGAACTCAAACAGCTCTTTACCTGCAAAATTTTGACGCACCAGAAGATAAGCTGTCGAAAGCCCCACCAATGCAGTCAACGGCGCTGCGATGGATGAAATCGTCAGCGTTGTGAAATAGCTGTCCCATGCCACACCCGTCAAACGCCCCGTCGTGAAGTCGATGCCAAACGCACGGATATAATGGTCAAAAGTGAAGCTATGATTATAGCCCCAGAGTTTCACAAAACTCCCAAACACAATCATTGAGTAGACAACAGCAGTCAAAGCGGCCCAAGGCAAAGCTGTGGCATAGCACAGGCCTTTCACCAGTGGGCTCAGCGCGGCATTTTGGCCTGAATCCGCTTTGCCCGTGATCGTGGCATAAGACTTTTTCCCCAACCACATGCGTTGCAAGACAAAGGCTGACAGCGTGAGCGTGAGCAAAACAATTGCCAGCACCGCCGCCTTTGCAGGATCGGCTACAGAGCCTACGATGGCAAAGAATATGTCTGTCGAGAGTACAGAATATCCACTGCCTAAGACCAAGGGGTTGCCAAAGTCAGCGAGGCTTTCGATGAAACCAAGCAGGAATGCATTGGCTAACCCAGGGCGCATCAGTGGCAATGAGACATAACGGAAGGTTTGCCAGCGGTCGGCGTCAAGTGTTTGAGAGGCTTCCTCCATTGAGGGGCTGACGCCTTGCACCACGCCAATCAAGACCAGAAATGCGATCGGTGTGAAGGACAATAACTGCGCAATGTAGACACCTGAAAACCCATAGAGCCAACGGGTTTTTTCCATACCGAAAAGGTCTGCTGCAAAAGCCGTGACCGAACCGTTTCGTCCAAAAAGCAAGATAAGAGCAAGGCCGATGACAAAAGGAGGCGTGATGATTGGCATGATTGTCAGCATGCGCAAAATCTTTTTGGCGCGAAAATCTGTACGGGTAAAGATCAGTGCAAAAGCGAGACCCAAGAGGGTTGTACCAAGGCCGGTCAACACCGCAAGGAACAGAGAGTTGATGGCAACACCACATGAGCGATCAGCGAAAAGACATTGGAGCCCCCAAATATCACTGCTGAAGAAGCGGGGGAAAAAACTGGTGAGACTGTAACCACCTTCGATCTCAAACGCGCGAACGAGAATGTGCATCACTGGGTAAAACACAAAAACACCGACAAGTGTAATGATCAGGCCGATGATGCTGACAACAAAGGCGTCGCCGCGCCCTTTACCCGTTTGTGACATCGAAACAGTCAGTGCAAACAAAAGACCCGTGACGCAGACTGCCGCGCCGATGCCCATTCCGGGTTGGCCGGATGTGATGGTCTCACCGGTTAATATGCTCTCAAACATACGCGGGCCTGCGCGCACAACGAGGAGACCCTGAATGGCTGTCCAAACGAGCCCAAACGCTGCAAGGCCAAGCGTGGTCTTTGCGCGTTGTACTGGGCTCTTCACGATGAAAACGTTCGCGAGGGAGGCGATCAACAGTATCCCAATCGGTGCAAGCCACCATTGGCCCAACATCGCAAGCCTAAGCCCGCTTGAGTGGGCCTCAAGCGCCAGCCATTCAAATGATAGAAAACCAGCATCTGTCATATGCCATGGCAGCACAACAAAGCCGACAAGCCCGATTAGGAGCCAGAACAAAACCGTTCGTTTCATATTTAGGTCCAAAGAGTAGGGGAAGGAGGACCCTTTAGGGAAAGGGTCCTCAACGGCCGGCGCGATGAAACCATCGAGCGCCGGCAAGGAGACACATTACTGTGAGTTGGGGTCACTCACTTCAGTATCCCAACGCGCCAACAGTCGTGCACGTGTTTCGCTTGAGCCATATGTCGCAAAATCATAGTCGATCAGCTTGATGTCGGTCAGGCGCGGTGCATCCGGGTCGGAAGTTGCATTTGCGTTGGAAGGGACATTGTAAGTGCCAACTTCAGGGCCACGCGATTGCGCCTCAGCCGTGATTACAAATTCAACCCATTTTACAGCATCTTCGAAGTTTCTTGCGCCTTCAATGATGCTGACGCCACCAACTTCATACCCTGTGCCTTCACAAGGAGAGACGATTTCCAAAGGAAATCCGGTTTTGCGCAGCTTGACCATGTCGTGCATGAAGCCGATGGAAACGCCTGTTTCCCCACGTGCTGCTGCTTTTGATGGGGCTGATCCTGATTTTGTGTAAGAGTTCACATTCTTCCCAATGTCCGAAAGAAGCTGGAAAGCTTGGTCTTCACCAAAAACCTGAACAAATGTCGCCAGCTCAGTATAGGCGGTTCCAGAGCTATTTGGGTTTGCGACCTGAATTTCACCACTGAAGCGGGAATCCGTGAGATCTACCCAGCAAGCAGGGGGCAGGATGTCTTTTTCAGCAAGGATCTCGGAGTTGTAAGCAATTCCAAGAGCACCGGCATGCACACCCACGGTCCGGCCATTGGAGATTTCTGTCAGATTTTTGGCCCAGCCAAGCAACTCGGATGTGTCCACATTCGACGCTTGAGTTAGACCCTCAGCAGCTGCAATCAGATGCGGGTCGCCAGTGCCACCCCACCAAACATCAATTTTCGGATTTCCGGCTTCTGCCCGAATTTGTGCTAACGTTTCACCTGTTGATTTTCGTACCATTTGAACATCGACATCGGCGTTTACCGCTTCAAACGCGTCGACCATAAGGTCGCACCAGTCTTGTTCATTGCTGCAAACAACATTCAAATCATCAGCAGATGCAGCAGTTACACCCGCAAGCATCAAAACGGCTGATGAGACCAAACCAAATTTTTTCATTTCTTCCTCCCAGAAGTATTTTTGCTTCCACGGCTGTTACTCCGATCGGCACAACAAGCTTAGGGAGCAAACTCAAAAATGCAGCCCCCGAGTGCATTAACAATGCTACAGATCGAGGGGTGTACGGTTAACAAAATTACAACGCACGTCTGTTTGTAATATTTGTAACGATTGAAACTGAGACGAAATCACAGTTTACCAGTAGGTTCAAATCCAGACATACAAAAGGCTGATGCATGAAACGTGCTAAGATTGGAATTGTGGACGATGAAGTCGGAATGCGCGACGCGTTGGTCGCTTTGCTAACTGAAAACCATTTTGATCCCATCCCCATGGAAAGCAGCGCTGATTTTTCGGTGATCCGTAAGTCTGTCGCCTTTGATTTGGTCTTGATTGACTTGCAACTCAAAGGCGAAAGCGGCCTCGCGTTGGCGATGGACATTCGAAGCAAAGATGATCTTCCCATTGTTATGCTGACTGGTCGAGGCGATGACACTGACAAAATTGTTGGTTTGGAGATCGGAGCGGATGACTATTTGCTGAAACCGTTTAATCCACGCGAATTGATTGCCCGCATTCGTGCAGTTCTGCGCCGATATGGCAATGGAACCAGCACGCCAATGGGGGCGGCTGAAGATGACCAGAAAGTTGCGTTGGGAGAACTTGTCATTGACCGGAAAAATAAGGTCGTCAGTAAGTGCGATGGTCCTGAGATACCTTTGACCAATGCCGAATATCGGTTGCTCGATTTTTTTCTTGATCGACCCAATCAGATCATTCCGCGGGTTGATTTGCTCACTGAAATCGGAAGCGACCTGACACGCTATATGGACCGTACGATCGACGTCTTGATCCTACGATTGCGCCGCAAGATTGAGGAAAACCCTTCCAAACCCGTTCACCTTCAAACGCGCCGAGGCCAAGGCTATATCTTTGTAACCGGGGTTGAGGTCGAAAAGTGCTGAGTTTTTTCAGTTTACGAACTGTGCGTGGCAGGCTTTGGGCGGCACTGACACTTTTGACGATTGCAGTATTGTCGGCCAGTGGTGTGACGTGGTTTGCTCTGCAACGGGTTGATGCACGGCTGCAAGAATTACACCAAGAAACGCTTAGCCAGGTGGCTCAAGCACTGGATCTTTCACAGCGCTCTTCTGATCTGGCCACATCTGCCCCCTATTTGCTAAACCAACGTTCGCATTTCCTGATCGAACAAGGTGGTGAGAAATTGCTGAAGGTCTTGAACCGAGTGCGAACCGATTGGCCTGAGACCCGTTTTGACGACGCACAAAAGGCGCAGCCAGGCGTTTCTGATATTCTTGGCAGTATGACGACTGGCATCGTTGATCTTGTCACGGCATCACGCAGTATTGATACTTTGCAAGCAGATTTACGTGAGCACACGGCTGAACTGGGCGTTCTCAGAAACACTGCTTCAACGGCGATCTCTGCCACAAATGAGGATGATGCGACACGGCTTATTTGGTGGTCACTCCAAAGTATGAACGCGGATGCATTGAATGCGGCCTACGCAGGAAATCTGATCGGTGTGGGCGAAGAACAACGGCATTTTTTGCGGCAACGTGAAGCGCTTGATGCCGCTAAGCTTACCCCACAACAAGAGGTGTTCTTTGGGCGCCTTGAGGACGTGGTTTGGGGGAATGCTGGAGTTTTCGAATTGCGACGCCTTGAACTTTCCAGCAACCTTGAAGCGCAAAACGCACTCTTCCGCATTCGCTATGATGCGAACCGGATCAATGAGCTTGCAGGGGAGTATGCAAACCAAGCAGAGGCGTTTTTGGCCGGTGAAAGGGTTGCCTCGTCGCGTACAATTTGGGGGGCACGCATGTTTGTGGCGACCATTAGTGTGGTCAGCCTTGTCTTAGCGTTGACTGCCGCAATCTATGTGTCGCAATACGTGACATTCAACATCACACGGGTGTCCGCGGCGATGGTTCGACTTGCCAATGGGGACCGCGCAAGTGCGCTGCCGCGTCGGCTTGGCGGTAAGGACGAGATTGGAGACCTCTTTCGATCATTTCGCAGCTTCCGCGCCAATGCCTTGCGATTGGACCGTTCGAACCGGCAACTTGACCAGCGCAATGCTCTTTTTGAGAAAGTATTCACGAATATTTCTGACGGGATCGCCATTGTAGATCCAATGGGCCGCGTGACAGCACGCAATGCTGCGTTTTTGAGGATATTGCGTCTTCCCGACGGATCCAAAAAGGTCGTGTCCTTTGTGGAATGGCTGCACCAAGGACGGTTTGCCGAAGCTGCACAGCACATTGATCTCAGGCATGATCTTCGCGGCCATTGCGAATTGGTGTCATCAGATGGGCAGGTGTTAGAGATGCGCGCCAGCAAATTGCCCGATGATGGGCGGGTCTGGCTTTTGGCAGATGTCACAGAACGTCGAAAGATGTCAGATCGAGTGCAGCAAATTGATCGCATTGAGACGCTTGGCAAGGTTGCAGGGGACACAGCTCATGATTTCGCCACTATCCTGTCAACCATTCGGACCCATGCGCACCTGCTTGAAGCACGAGGTCATGACGATGAACACGAAAGTCTTTATGCTATTGGAAATGCTGTAGATTTTGGCGCATCTTTGACGGATCGCCTGTTGGCATTTGCGCGCAAACAAAGCCTGACACCTGAGCTAGTTGATCTAAATGCGTTGATTGAGGGCGTGATCGATCTGGTTGAGATTGGCCTTAAACCAAATGTGCAGTTAGACGTTTCTTTGCCGGAGACCTCTTTGCAAGTGCGCGTTGATCCAGGTCAGCTTGAATCCGCGCTGTTGAACTTGTTGTTGAACGCAAATAACGCTGTTTCAGACAGTGGGCATATCAAGGTATCCCTTGATCAATATGAGGCTGATCAAGCCCGCATTTTGGTCGTAGATGACGGGCATGGAATGCCGCTAGAGGTTCTTGATCGCGCGATTGAACCTTTCTTCACAACGCGTGAAGGCGAAGGTGGAACGGGGCTTGGCTTGTCCATTGTC
Organism: Pacificibacter sp.; assembly: GCF_039769035.1. NCBI lineage: Bacteria > Pseudomonadati > Pseudomonadota > Alphaproteobacteria > Rhodobacterales > Roseobacteraceae > Pacificibacter > Pacificibacter sp. The sequence continues at coordinate 2,449 of NZ_JBDMZG010000120.1, read as the reverse complement.
TACGGGTTCATTCGCCAAACTGGTGGGTATTTGAATATCGAAAGCAACGTTGCGCGAGGCACGCAAATTGAAGTACTGTTGCCACTTGCGGGTGCTGATCATGAACCTCACCACCTTCCATTTGCAAATGCATGCTTGCTTGTAGAGGACGACCACAGAACTCGCGCATCCGTCTGTCAACTGCTCGAAGGCTTAGGATATGATATCACAGTAAGCGAAACGGGCGAGGATGCGCTGGCATTGTTACAGCAGCAGTGTTTTGATTTGCTAGTCAGCGACCTTGATCTTGGTGGGGACATCGATGGCCTTGAACTCGTCGAGAGGGCTTGGAGCGCGCCGCACAAAGTGAGAACCATCATCATGTCCGGCAAATCATCCGCAAAGAAAGTCGTACCAGATTACACCGCGTTCATCGAAAAGCCGGTCACATGCAGCGCACTTTCTGCGATTCTCGAAAGAGTGAAGCACATATAAAATTGCCAGAATCTGACAACAACACAAGCTCAGCGAATTTACATTTTGTCCGCTTAGCTGACCTTAGTGCAGCTTGTAACGAATGTCCGGTTTCCACCCTTACTCACTAACCCCGTAAATTTGCCGCGAGGGTTTCCCTCTCGCCGCTCTCCCGATATTTTCGCCTCCTGTTTTTGCGACGCGTTGTCTTTGACACGCCGCAAAAACATGAGGCTTTTTAGTTTCCTCAGTGCGTGTCGATTTTCAATCGCATTGCTGGAGACGCACAATGTATCACACTACAAAACCCTTCACATCAGAACCGACCACGCACACAGACAGCTGGCATAACGCCACTAAGCCTGGCGATGTCGTACTGTTTCGGTTTCCCTTCAACGAGGATCATAAGACTGACAAACCTAAGCAGCGCCCCTGCCTTATGCTCGATGTCATTGAGGCGAACGGCACCAAATTCGTCGAACTCGCCTACGGCACGTCTGCGCGCACCAAAGCCAACACCGGCTATGAAGTCCGTGTAAACCAGCCAGCGTCCTGCGAGGCGGTGGGGCTGGACCGCCCTACCCGCTTTGTCTGTGCGCGCCGTGTGATCGTCAGCGTAGACCACTCTGGGTTTGTGGACGGCAGTGATCTGGCTCCCCTGATCGGCCGCCTCGATGCGCCCCTTGTCGAGCGCATGAATGCTGTCTGCTTCCGCCTGCAAGTCGAAGCTGCACCCGGCACCAAGACACGGCGCCAAGAACAGGCGCGCTGGCCTCGCGAAGAGCACGGTTTCCTTTTGCGGAACCGCGCATCTCGCGAAGCCATCTGGTAATCCCCTCGAAAAATGGTTGTGTTGAAAACTAGAATTTTCTCGGCAGTATAAGCTAAGGAGATTCACGATGAAGAAATCACGTTATTCAGAGGCACACTGTCCGTCGTCAGAGTTTTTGGAACCAAGGGCAGCTTAGACTAAGAGAGGGTTTTGCCCATCCGACAGGTGTGAATATGGCACGGTGCCTGTGATGCTCAATGCTGACATGTTGTTCGCCTCTGTGAGCGGCGTTAATTGGGTTAAAATTAGCGAGTACTATTTGGGTCAGAAATGCTTGACGTTTGGGTCGGAATTGTCTGACGGGGCCCGTTGATTTGACTCACGAATTCGCCGCGATTGGGCCAAAAATCAGTAACGTTCCACACTTAGCGGACTTTTGCTGCATTTGCATAGGAGCACAAATCGCTTTTTGCCCTGAGCGTCAGCTTTCTTCTCGCCGTTCTTTCGATTTCGCGCCCGCAGCGAATGTCTGGTTTCCGCCCAAACCTCCATTGTGGGTTGGTGAAAATTTCGCACAAAACACGACTGCGTCGGAAAAATAGTTACACACAATATTACGCACCAGAATTTAAATACTTGTTTTTATTAACAACTAAATAATTGCAAATCCGTGTACACCGGTTCGATTCCGGTACTCGCCTCCAATAAAATCAATGACTTGCGTCATCCTACCTCTCCTTCACTGCCATTTTTGAAACAACCGTTGAAACTTTCACGTTTCGCTCTTGCTTCGTTCCATTTGATTTCTCGCCTCTTGAGCGCGCTTCGCGAGCTCCCTTTGCCGGATCGGCCCGCCGTATTTTTTCAGCATCTCAACGCCTGAGTGCCCGGTGACAGCCTTGACCATCTCGTCATCACATCCAGCCAAATAAAGCTCGATCGTCGCGTTTTTCCTGAGCCCGTGCGTTTTGTAGTAGCTCGCCTTCTCATGCTTCATCTTCTTTTTGATGGTGCGCATTTCCTCCGCAACGATGCGGTAGCTCACCGGTCGACCTTTGGGGTCGGTCACGACAGTACCATCCGTTCGCGCGAGTCCGTCGAGATGGGCCTTGAGGCGATCCGTGAGTGGGATCCACAGCGGCTTGTCGGTTTTGCCTTGAGTGAAATCGAATCCCTCATTCGAAAAGTGCGCCCACTTCATCTTCACGACATCGCCAATGCGCT
>NZ_JBDMZG010000003.1:0-23814 GCF_039769035.1 Pacificibacter sp. | reverse complement strand
TTTTGTATTTGGGCAAGCACAGCAACTCTTTTCATGTGCGGCGAATTCCAGTATCTCCTGCGCAACTTAGATTGAAAGGCATGGCTCATGGATCACTTTATTTATCGCGATGGCGTGTTGCACGCAGAAGACGTCGCTTTGACCGATATTGCCGCAGCCGTTGGGACGCCTTTCTATTGCTATTCCACGGCAACGTTGACGCGCCATTTCACCTTGTTTGATGAGGCCCTGCACGGGATGGATCATCTTGTGTGTTTTGCGATGAAGTCGAATTCCAACCTTGCCGTTCTCAAATTGATTGGTGACTTGGGCGCTGGCATCGATGTTGTGTCGATGGGCGAATACCTTAAAGCGCGCGCAGCTGGCGTTCCGGGCGAACGCATTGTCTTTTCTGGTGTTGGCAAAACCCGCGAAGAAATGCGCACAGCCCTGTCAGGTGGCATTCGCCAATTCAACGTTGAATCAGAGCCAGAGCTGGAAGCACTTAACGAGGTTGCGATCTCGATGGGTGTGAAAGCCCCGATTGCCATTCGCGTGAACCCCGATGTTGACGCCAAAACCCACGCGAAAATCGCGACGGGCAAAAGCGAAAACAAATTTGGCATTCCGATCAAAGCAGCGCGCGAAGTTTATGCCCGTGCGGCCAAAATGGAAGGCATCGATGTCGCGGGCATCGACGTGCACATTGGCTCGCAGTTGACGCAGCTTGCGCCGTTTGAACTGGCCTTTACCAAAGTCGCTGAATTGACTGAAGTTCTGCGCAGCGATGGTATCAACATTCGCCGCCTTGATTTGGGTGGCGGGCTTGGCATTCCTTATCAGCGTTCAAATGAGGCACCGCCCTTGCCGATGGAATACGGCGATGTGATCCGCAAAACTGTGGGTCACTTGGGCTGCGAGATCGAGATTGAGCCAGGTCGTTTGATTTCAGGCAACGCTGGCGTGATGGTGTCCTCTGTCATCTATCTCAAGCATGGCGAAGGCCGTGACTTCTTGATTATTGATGCGGCGATGAACGATCTTATCCGCCCCTCAATGTATGAGGCGCATCACGATATCATTCCTGTGGTTGAAGCCGATGCTGGCAGTGAAAAAGCAGCCTATGACATTGTTGGTCCTGTGTGTGAAACCGGTGATACCTTTGCGAAAGCGCGTGCGATGACGCCTCTTGGGCCTGACGATTTGGTCGCGTTCCGCTCTGCGGGTGCTTACGGCGCCGTGATGGCGTCTGAATACAATTCGCGCCCTCTTATTCCCGAAGTCTTGGTGAATGGTGATCAATTCGCTGTCATTCGTGCGCGTCCGACCTATGAGGAAATGATAAATCGCGATACGATCCCTGAGTGGCTCTAGGAAGCGGATCGTTTTGACCCGTTAGCCGAGCGCGTTCGGGCAAGACACGATGAACAAAGATACCTCAGCTGCGCGCAGCCTTGCGCGCCACATCAAACGCACGGTGGGGCTCACGTTTGTGGGGCTTTGCCTTGAGCGTTTCGTGCAGGCGTTTCTTTGGTTCGGCGTTCTGATTTGCCTCGCTATCACCGGCTATTTGTTTGGCGCATTTTCCATTTCGCCCGTTTTGGTGTGGATTGCGCTTGTTGCCTTGGGCGTGGCGTTCGTGATGGGCGCTTTGCGGTTTCGCTTGCCCACTTGGGACGAGGCGCAATCCCGCGTTGATGCCTCCCTACCCAACAGGCCCCTTCAAGCGCTCAATGATTTGAACGCAACGGGGCAGGGTGACGCCGAAACCCAAGAAGTGTGGCGTGCACACCAAGCCCGTATGGCGGTTCAGGCGATGGCCGCTCGGGCGATTGCGCCCAATGTGCGCCTGTCAAAACGTGATCCTTATGCGCTGCGCTTGATCGCAGTGACCAGTTTGATCATGGCCTTTTTGTTTGGAGCTGATGCGCCGCAATTGGGGTCTGGGTCTGGGAATATCACAGATGAGATCGTTGCCGGCCCCGCGTGGGAAGGGTGGATTGAACCCCCTGCGCATACGGGCAAGCCGACGCTATATCTCGCTGATTTGCCTGCGGCTTTTACGGCACCTAAAGAGTCCAAAGTGACCATTCGCCTGTATGGCGACGGCACGGATTTGACGCTTTCTCAATCGGTCTCTGATACTGCGACGTCTGACGCAGATTTGGCGCAGGGGTTCAAGCTTGAGCGCGATGGAGAGATCAAAATCAGCGGTTCAACGGGTCGCATTTGGGACGTGGCGCTGTTGCCCGACAGTGCGCCAACCGCCGAATTGCTGGGTGAGATGACGCGCGCCGCATCTGGCGAATTGCGCCAATCCTACCGCGTTTCAGATGATTTTGGTGTTGCGCGGTCGCTGCTGGACATCTCGTTGGATCGCGATGCTGTTGTCTCGCAATACGGTTATCAAACAGAGCCAGAGCCACGTGATGATTTGAGCATTGCAATCACTCTGCCACGTGCGCGGGATCGTCAAAATGTAGAAGGCATGGTGGTTGAAAACCTGTCGCGCCACCCGTTTTCTGGCTTGCCCGTACGTGTGAATTTGACGGCATGGGACACAGTTGGGCAAAAGAGCACCGTGGCGCAAAGCCAAGCCATTTTACCTGGGCGTAAGTTTTTCGACCCACTTGCTGCGGCTTTAATTGATGTGCGGCGCGAATTGCTTTGGAGTCGTATGAACGCACAAAGATCGGCGCAGGTTTTGCGTGCGATCAGCTATGCGCAAGATGAAGAATACGGCGGCGATCAGGCGCTGTTTTTGCGGCTTAGGTCCGTGGCGGGTTTGATCGAAGTGCGCGGGTCTGACATGTCCGGCGAGGTGTGGGACAGCGTGACGAACACACTGTGGGACATCGCGGTGGAGTTGGAAGATGGTGAATTGTCCGAGGCGCTCGAGCGACTTCGGCGCGCGCAAGAGCGCTTGTCGCAGGCGATGCGAGACGGGGCGACACCAGAAGAGATCGCGAAACTTATGCAAGAGTTGCGCGAGGCCACACGAGACTACATTCGTCAGCGCGCTGAACAGCAGGACCAAGATCAGAGCGATAGCACGGCTGGCGACACAGAAGACATTTCAGCAGATCAATTGCAAAAGCTGATGGATCGTATCCAAGAGTTGATGGAGCAAGGCCGTATGGCCGAGGCACAACAGCTTATGGATATGCTCAATGCGCTGCTTGAAAACATGCAAGTGACCAGAGGACAGGGTGCAGGTGGCGATGCAATGGAAGGGCTGCAAGACATGTTGCGCGAGCAGCAAGAACTGAATGACCAGACATTTTCCGATCTGCAAAACCAATTTGGCACGCAACCGAATGAGGACGCCGACGCGCCAGAGGGTGCGGACGGCCTGTTGGCGGATCGACAACAAGCCTTGCGCGATCAGTTGCAACGCGAACAGGACGGTTTGCCACGCTCTGCCCCCAGCCAAGACGGGGATGCGGCGTCAGAACTTGAACGCGCAGAGCGGTCGATGGAAGAGGCAGAGAAGGATTTGCGTAACAATGACTTTGCTGGTGCGCTCGACAACCAAGCGCGCGCCATGGATGCTTTGCGCAAGGGATTGAAAAGTCTCGGCGAAGAACTGTCTGGGCAATCACAAGATGAGAATTCCGAGGGCTCTCAAGCACAGTCTGGAACCGCAGAGGGCCAAGATCCGCTTGGCCGAAGTGACGACGGTCAGGGTGCTGGCAATTTAGGGCAGGACGGGCTGGAAGATCAGCTATCTGTTCGCAAGCAGGCCGAAGAGCTTATGAATGAAATCCGTCGACGTTCTGCGCAAAGAGAACGTGCTGATGAGGAGCTTGAGTACCTAAATCGTCTGCTTGATCGGTTTTAACAGCGGCGTAGTTTAGGCATCGCCACTAAATTGCGACATCAAAATACCGATGCGCTCAATGATCGACGCAAAGATGGCATCAAGCCATACCCGCAGGGCATTCGCCACTTCTAAAAATTTCGTCATTGCGCCTTCCAGTTCTGGTACCTTTTGGACCAAGATTGGGGCGAGGGCATAAAGCGCAATTGAAACCACTGTGATCACGACAAGCAGCATAAAGCCTATGGTGAATGCTTTTCGGCGCGCACGGGCGCGTCGGACTTCTCTGCCAAATGCTGCGCTGTATGTTCTGCGCTCTGTTGGCTCCTCGAGCGCCTCGTCGTTCCCGTCTACGTCAGGCGCAGTGTCATTAGATTTGGCCGCATCGGGCTTTGGCGTGGGGTCTGCTGCACTTGGCTGAGATGACGAATCTTGCTTGGCGGCCACAGACGCGTCATCTGCGCCCAGATCGGTTTGGGTTTCCAAGCCACCCGCCTCGGCCGCGCGTAATCCTTGATCAAACGCCACCTCAGCTTGCAAGATATCGCGAACGCTGTCTGTGACGCTGGAGCGTTGTACAGGGGCAGACTTGTCTGCGGTTTGAGCATCATCGCCATCTGCTTCAGGCAATGGTTCTGCATTGTCGGTTGCCGCACCTTCGGCAGCGTTGTCACCTGAAGGCACATCAGCGACAGGCACGGGCGCAACAGGTTTCGCGGCGGGATCTACAGCATTTTGAAACCACGTATTGCCGCAATTCGAACACTGTACATCACGTCCGTCATCCGGAATGACGTTCGCATCAACTTCGTATTGAGCACTGCAGTTTGGACAAGTGAGCCGCATAAATTCCTCTGTTACACATATCGTGTGGTGTAACCGCTTTGTTTTGATGAATTGTGAACGCAGGACGTTCGATTGTCCATAAATTATGCAGCCGTTGGATTGCAAGGTGCGGAGCGGTGAGGCAAAACTGTCGCGAGCGAAGGATAGGGGCCGCGTGTGATCGAGTTTAAAAATGTTGCGTATGGATACGGCGGTCAGGACCTTTTGACGGAAATTTCTTTGTCATTGGCGCCTGGCTCATTTCACTTTTTGACCGGCCCATCTGGCGCAGGGAAAACGACGTTTCTTAAGATGTGCTACAGCGAATTGCGCGCCACTGCGGGCCAAGTTCACCTGCTGGGCCATGACACCCGCAACATGTCGCGTGACCAAGTGGCAGAGCTGCGCCGCAAAATTGGCGTTGTGCACCAAGATTGTCAGTTTTTGGATCACCTAAGTGTCGCTGAGAATGTGACATTGCCTTTGTCGGTGTCCGACAAGCAAAGCAACAGCACCGATTTGAACGAGTTGATGACATGGGTTGGCTTGTCACAGCGTATGGACGCATTGCCTGCCGAGCTGTCGGGCGGGGAACGTCAACGCGTGGCCTTGGCGCGCGCTGTTATCATGTCGCCGGATGTGATCATCGCGGATGAACCCACTGGGAACGTCGATTGGGACATGTCGCTGCGGTTGCTGCAATTGTTGATTGAGCTGAACAAAATGGGAAAAACGGTGATCATTGCCACGCATGATATGCACCTGATTCGACAAGCGAAATCGCAAGTTCAAACGCGCCTGTTGCGCATTGCCAATCGGCGCATTCAGCAAGCGGAGGTGGACCTGTGATGTCGGTGTTTTCTTCTGTTTTGAAACGGGACAACGCGGTCCAAGATCGCATCGTGCCGCCCACTGGTTTTACCGCACAGTTGACGATTTTAACCGCTGCGGCGATGGCTTTTTTGGCGGTCTTCGCCATGACGCTGTCATTGGCGACGGGGCGTTTGGCGGACAAATGGGGCGGCGCATTGGCGCAGTCTTCGACAGTGCGCATATCGGCGCCTGTCGATCAAATCGAGGCTCAAACGAAAGCTGCTATGGCGGTGCTTACGACCACGCCGGGCGTGCGCGAGGCACGTGTCCTCAGCCTTGAGGAAGAGCGCGCATTGCTGGCGCCATGGCTTGGGCCTTCTTTGCCGATTGAAAACCTGCCGTTGCCTGTTTTGATCGATGTGACCGAAACGTCTGAGGGCTTTGATGCGGACGGGTTGCGACTGCGATTGGCCGGGGAGGCTCCCGGTGCGGTTTTGGATGATCACACACGGTGGCGTCGTCCATTGCTGAGCGCGGCCAGCAGGTTGCGCTTTTTGGGCGTCGTGAGCTTGATTTTGATCGCGGGCATCACCGGTGCGATGATCACGCTTGCGGCCAATGCGGCGCTTGCGGCCAATGGCAAGGTGATCCAAGTGCTGCGTCTGGTTGGGGCAAAAGACACGTTCATCGCGTCCGCATTCGTGCGTCAGTTTACGATGCGCGGATTTGTGGGGGCCGCATTGGGTGTTGTCATTGGCATGCTGGCTGTCGCAGTGTTACCAAGTGCACAAACCGAAGGTGGATTTCTGACGGGGCTCGGATTTCAAGGCTCTGAATGGCTTTGGCCCTGTGTCATTCCACCAATTGCTGCTGGTGTTGCTTATGTGGCGACACGCATGGCTGCGAAACAAACTTTAAAAAGGCTGATGTAATGCCCTATCCGATCCAGTGGATCCTATCCCTTCTCTTTATTATTCAAATGTATGTGGCGATGGCCATCATTGGTCTGATCTTTACCCCGCTTGCGGCATTTGATCGGAAATATGCCTTTCACGCGATTCATGCGTGGTGCACTTGGGTGCGTATCAGCGCGCATGTGATTTGCGGATTGAAGTCTGAAGTGCGCGGCGAAGTGCCCACTGATGAGGTGATCGTGGCGTCCAAGCACCAAAGCTTTTTTGACATCATTCTAATCGTTTCCGCGTTGCCTCGGCCAAAGTTCATCATGAAGAAGTCTTTGGAAAAAATGCCGATTGTCAGTTTTTACGCAGAGCGTTGCGGCTGTATCGGTGTGGATCGCGGCAAAAAGGGACAGGCGATCAAGAAAATGGTCGCGGATGTCAAAGCCGGACATACATCGCCTGGTCAGTTGATCATTTTCCCGCAAGGTACGCGCGTCGCACCGGGTGTGAAAATGGATTACAAGGTGGGCACTGGGGTGCTCTACAAGGAAACAGGGCAAGATTGCGTGCCTGCTGCGACCAATGTGGGTGTGTTTTGGAAACGCCAAGGCATTTACCGTGGCCGTGGCACAGCTGTCGTAGAATTTTTGCCGCGGATCGAGGCCGGCCGAGGCTTGAAGGTGTTTATGAACGACCTCGAAACATCTGTGGAAACCGCCTCGAACCGCCTTATGGCAGACGCGGGTTTTGATGTGCCTGCAGATAAGTTGCCGACTTTGGAAACCTAGTCACCTCTGTGCATTTGATCATTCCAATAGAAAATGGCCGCAAAGCGCGGCCATTTTTTGTGAGCAATCGAAGAGGAGAGGCGCTTACGCAGCCAGTCCTTTTGAGCCGATATTCAAGAATTTCTCGCGACGCGCTTTGATCAACGCTTCAGGTGTTTCTTTTGACAGGGGCGCCAGCATGCCAGTGATCGCTTTACCAACAGATGCAATGGCTGCGTCGCGGTCACGTTGTGCACCACCTTGTGGTTCCGGAATGATCTGATCGATCACAGCCAGTTCTTTCAGCTCTTGGGCGGTCAAACGCATCGCTTCCGCAGCTTCGCGCATTTTGCCAGCGTCTTTCCAAAGAATGGAGGCACAGCCTTCAGGTGTGATGACGGAATAAATGGAGTGTTCCAACATTGCGACTTTGTTGGCCGCAGCAAAAGCAACCGCACCACCAGAACCGCCTTCGCCGATGATCACAGCGATCAATGGCACGGACAGTTGCAGACATTTTTGCGTGGAGCGCGCGATGGCTTCGGATTGGCCGCGTTCTTCCGCACCTTTGCCGGGGTAGGCACCGGGGGTGTCGACCAAAGCAATCACAGGAATGCCAAATTTGTCGGCGAGTTCCATCAAGCGGATGGCTTTGCGGTACCCTTCAGGGCGCGCCATGCCGAAATTGCGTTCGATGCGTGATTTGGTGTCGTTGCCTTTTTCATGGCCGATCACCATCACAGGTTGGTCGTTGAAACGTGCAAGGCCGCCCATAATCGCGTGATCGTCTGCAAAGTTCCGGTCACCTGCGAGCGGCGTGTATTCTGTGAACAGCGCTTCGATGTATTCGGCACAATGTGGGCGGTTTGGGTGACGGGCCACCTGACATTTGCGCCACGGGGACAAGGTCTTGTACATATCGATCAACATCGCCGCAGCTTTGTCGTCTAGGGCCAGAGCCTCTTTTTCAACATCCATATCTTCGTTGGCTCGCGCCATTGCGCGCAGCTCTTCAGCTTTGCCTTCGATTTCCGCAAGCGGTTTTTCGAATTCGAGATAGTGGGTCATATTACACTCCGATACGGGACACCTATCACCGTATATGGCGATTTTTTTCAGCAGGTGCAACTTAGCAAGATTTGTGAATGTGCTTTAGGCCAAATCAAGCGCGTAGCAAAGAAAGGAATGCCCTGTTGAAAGATTTAGAACGCGCAGGCGGTCTGTTGGCGGGGCTGCCGGATCGGGGGTAATATTTTGGATGGGTGAAGGCCTGCGCCTATTTGTTGGGCAAGTTGAGGCCCGAATCGGGCGAAATACCGCGTGATTCGCCATTTTTTGAGGTTTGTGCCAATGGTCCACAACACATCACGCCAAGCGATTTGGTCACATTGATCCACGCGTCTTTGGAATAATATTATAAAATCATAAGGTTATGGAATCAAAAACGCCTCGAGAAAAACATCTCGAGGCGTCGTCCTCAACATTCAGGCTCCTCCTCCTGAACGGAGTGGCTATACGTTAGCGATCAATTCTGATTGTGCAACGATTACTTCTGCTTGTTTGATCGATGCGATATCGACCAGACGACCTTTGTAAACGGTTGCCCCCTCGCCATTGGCCTTGGCGACCTCCATCGCGGCCAAGATTTCGCGGGCCTCAAGTACGGCACTTTCAGACGGGGTGAAGACCTCGTTGGCCAGTGCGATTTGCTTGGGGTGGATCGCCCATTTGCCGACCATGCCCAAGGTGGCCGACCGACGCGCTTGGGCGCGGTAGCCTTCATCATCGGAAAAGTCACCAAAAGGCCCATCGACTGGCAGAATGCCATGGGTGCGACAGGCCGCAACAATGGCCGTTTGGGCCCAATGCCACGGGTCGGAATAATGGCGTGTCTCGCCGTGCAGCATATAGTAGTTGTCTTGCGTGCCGCCGATGCCTGTTGTTTGCATGCCCATTGAGGCGGCAAAATCAGCCGCACCTAGGCTCATGGCTTCAAGACGGGGTGAGCTTTTGGCGATGTCTTCCACATGGGCAATGCCCGCAGCAGATTCGATAATCACCTCGAACGAAATGCGTTTGCTGCGACCCTTGGCGTGTTCGATGGCCGTGACCAGCGCGTCAACGGCATAGACATCTTCGGCGCAGCCCACTTTGGGGATCATGATTTGATCAAGACGCTCACCTGCTTGTTCCAGCAAATCGACCACATCGCGGTACCAATAGGGCGTGTCGAGTGAATTGATCCGCACAGCAAGGACTTTGTTGCCCCAGTCAATCGTGTTGATCGCCTCAATAATATTCGCGCGCGCGATGTCTTTGTCTGATGGCGCGACACTGTCTTCTAGATCAAGATTGATCACATCCGCCGCAGAGGCCGCCATTTTAGGAAATAGCTTTGTGTTCGAACCAGGTCCGAACAGCTGGCAACGATTGGGGCGCGCGGGTGGTGTGGGTTGCAGACGAAAGGACATGACGATTCCTGTTGGCAATTATATTATTAAGAAGTTGCCCGCATTGGTATTATATTGCGCACCAATTCTCAAGCATCATTTTGCAAACGCAGCAAAATGGCCGTCGAATCGGCGGGAGATCTGTCGCAGAATCACGATATGAACTGCGTCTTGATTTCACACTCTGTGCGATACGGTGGGATAAATGCGCGTTTTCTCCGCAAAAATGAATATATACTCCCATTTGCGCTGCATCTGCACGCAAGAATGAAAGCACATTCCATGAAAGGGCAGGTAATATGACGTAAATCCAACTGGAGAGCTGTCATGATCCAAACACCGTACCTTTTGTTCCTCGGCGATGCACCAGATTCGCTTGCTGCCAAAGTTGCCCAAGGCATCAAAGATTGGCGTCCTGAGTTTGCCGTTGGGCAGTTGCGCATGGAAGGCTGTAAAGCCGACATGGGATTGACGGATATGTCATTGGTTGAGGCCAAGGCGGCCGGTGCCAAAACATTGGTGATTGGCGTGGCCAACCGTGGTGGTGTGATTTCGCAAGCTTGGAAAAAGGTGCTGATTGCAGCACTGGAAGAGGGCTTTGATCTGGCCTCAGGCCTGCACAATCTTTTGACAGAGGAAGAAGATTTGGTCGCTGTTGCGAAGGCTTGCGGCCGTGAGCTGCATGACGTGCGTGTGCCCTCAGTGGACTACCCGATTGCGACAGGTGTGAAACGCACGGGCAAACGCTGCTTGGCGGTTGGTACGGATTGCTCTGTGGGCAAAATGTACACAGCCTTGGCGATGGATGCCTCTATGCGCAAACGTGGTTTGAAATCGTCTTTCCGTGCGACTGGCCAGACTGGCATTTTGATCACGGGTGACGGCGTGCCTTTGGACGCTGTTGTGGCGGACTTCATGGCGGGCGCTGTTGAATACATTTCACCCGATAACGACGCAGATCACTGGGATCTGATCGAGGGGCAGGGCAGCTTGTTCCACGTGTCTTACTCTGGCGTGACCATGGCGCTTGTGCACGGTGGTCAGCCGGATGCGTTGATCCTGTGCCATGAGCCAACGCGCGAACATATGCGTGGTTTGCCGGGCTATGATTTGCCAACATTGCAAGCTTTGCGCGACACGGCATTGCCACTCGCGCGCGTGGCTAACCCTGCCTGCGAAGTGGTTGGAATTTCCGTCAACACCCAGCATTTGTCCGAAGCCGAGGCTTTGACATACCTTGCATCTGTTGAAGCGGAAATGGGCCTGCCCGCTGTTGATCCATTCCGCCAAGGGGCTGACCGTTTGGTTGACGCATTGGTGAAATTGGACGAAACCGTCGCAGCATAAGCGCGCAAATTAGACCCTAATCCGAGGAAATAGCATGACTCTCACCGTGACCTCTGAGGCTTTTCGCCTTGCAGAAGCCTTTGTCATTTCGCGTGGGTCACGCACAGAGGCAAAGGTGATCACGGTCAAAGCCACGTCGGGCGATCATCAGGGTTGGGGTGAATGCGTGCCCTATGCGCGCTACGGTGAAAGCTTGGACAGCGTGACAGCACAGATCGAAGCTTTGCCAGCGGACATCACACGCGCCACTTTGCAAGAGGTTATGAAGCCCGGTGCTGCGCGCAATGCGGTCGATTGTGCGCTCTGGGATTTGGAAGCCAAGCAGGCGGGTAAACCCGTTTGGAAGATGCTGGACATGCCTGCGCCAAAGCCGTGTTTGACGGCTTATACCCTGTCGTTGGGCACGCCAGACAGTATGGAAGCGGCGGCAGCGAAAAACGCGCATCGGCCGCTGTTGAAAATTAAACTTGGCACGCCGGATGATATGGCGCGATTGGAAGCGGTGCGTCGCGGCGCGCCGAAATCGCGCATCATCGTCGATGCCAATGAAGGATGGAGCGCGGAGGTCTATGCAGATCTTGCGCCACATTTGGTGCGGATGGGCGTCGATCTTGTCGAACAGCCGTTGCCAGCGGGACAGGATGACATGTTGGCCGAGATGGAACGACCCCTTCCGGTCTGTGCCGACGAATCCTGTCATGACCGCGCTAGCCTCGGCAGTCTCAAGGGCAAATATGATATGATTAATATCAAGCTCGATAAGACTGGCGGGCTCACTGAAGCTCTCGATCTGCGTCTGCAAGCGCAGGCCGAGGGCTTCGGTATCATGGTGGGTTGTATGGTGGGAACGTCGCTTGCGATGGCGCCTGCGGTGATTTTGGCACAGGGTGCGCGCGTAACAGACCTTGACGGCCCGCTTCTTCTGGCCGAAGACCGTGATAACGCATTGCAATATGACGCCGAAGGGGTGCATCCGCCCGTATCGGCGCTTTGGGGATAGACCCACTATAAGGAGACCGCCATGAGCCAGATCGTTTACGTCAACGGAGAATTTGTTCCAGCAGCAGAGGCGAAAGTGTCTGTTTTTGATCGTGGGTTCTTGATGGCGGATGCCGTGTATGAAGTGACGTCGATCATTGGTGGCAAGATCATCGACTTTGATGGTCACGCAACACGTTTGCAGCGCTCCTTGTCTGAACTCGAAATGGTGGCCCCAGTGACCATGGATGAGCTTTTGCAAATTCATCGTGATCTGATTGAGAAAAACAACCTCGACGAAGGCGGCGTCTATTTGCAGATCACCCGCGGTGCACCTGCGGCACGTGATTTTGCATGGCCTGATCCCGAAGAAGTGCCAGGCGGCATCGTGTTGTTCACATTCGAGAAGCCGATGGTCGACAGCAAGGTGATGGACGAAGGCATCAAAGTGATTTCCATCGCAGACGAGCGTTGGGGCCGTCGCGACATTAAAACCACGCAGCTGTTGTACCCGTCATTCGCCAAAATGCAGGCCAAGAAGCAAGGCTGCCAAGATGCTTGGTTGGTTGAAGATGGGTTTGTGACTGAAGGCACAGCAAACAACGCATACATCGTCAAAGACGGCGTGATCATCACGCGTCAGCTGAGCAATGACATTTTGCACGGGATCACCCGCGCTGCGATCTTGCGCTTTGCGGGTGAGGCACAAATGAAAGTCGAAGAGCGTCTGTTCACCATCGAAGAAGCACAGAACGCTGATGAAGCCTTTGTGACATCTGCCACTGGTTTCGCTCAGCCAGTGATCGAAATCGACGGTGCGCAAATCGGCGCAGGTGTGCCGGGCGATATCTCAAAACGCCTGCGCGAAATTTACACAGAAGAAATGATCAAAGCCGCGATTTAAGCGCCTTTATCTGTCTCATTTCTATCTGCCAATTGAAAAGGCCCGCCAATATAGCGGGCCTTTTGTATGCTGTGCAGCTTTGAGGTGACTACGATTTATCGAGCGGGCCAACGTTGGCTTCAAACGACTTCTTAAATGCGTCCTGTTGGTCTGGGGCCGCCTCTGTTTGATAGTTGGCTTTCCATTCGGACATTGGCATGCCGTAATAGATCTCGCGCGCCTCGTCCTTGGTCATTTCAATGCCGCGCGCGTTGGCCGCTTCTTGGTACCACCGAGACAGGCAGTTGCGGCAAAAGCCAGCGAGGTTCATCATGTCGATGTTTTGCACGTCAGTGCGTTTGTTCATCAAGTGATCGCGCAGGGTGCGAAACGCTGCGGCTTCAATTTCAATACGGGTTTGGTCGTCCATAGCGCTCTCTTTTATAGGTCGTTGTCAGTTAGGGTTTGGGCCAAAATAGGTGCCAGCAGGGCCGCCCAGTGTTTTTGCGTTGCTTCGGTTTCGATCAAATCAGACCGCAACTCAATCAACACGTTCAATCGCCCTTGTTTGATAGCATGGGCTTCAATCGCGTCATCTGGGAACTGTCCCACATAAGGCTCGTTATCGCCGATGCACAGGGGCTCACCAAGCAATGCCGCCTCTTTTTGCAGAGCGGGCGAGGCTTTAAGGGCAGCAATAAGCGGATCCGTCAAACGCTTGTCGGCGGCTGACAGGATGCCGATTTGCCAAGGACGCTTGTGCGCGCCATTCAACTGCGGTGTAAAGCTGTGCAAAGCGCAAACGACGGTGTCCTTGCGCTTGGAGGCGAGCGCCTCATAGGCGTCGTGATAGGGGCGATAGTAGGTTTCAATGCGACGCGTGACTTCGGCGTCGTCAGCATATCTGTTGGCTGGAATGATCGTGCCGTCATATAGCTTTCGCACCAGCGTCGGGTCGTTTTCACCGCGGTTTGGATCGATGATCAAACGTGAAAAATTGGCGATGACCGCGGGGCTGTCTAGCAGGCGTGCAAGTTCCAAAGACACGCCAAACGTGCCCACATCATAGGCGATGTGGCGGCTTATGTCGGCGTGGGGCAGGCCCAAATCCGTCTCAAATTCGTCAGGAATGAAATTGGTCGCATGATCGCATGTGACCAGCCAACGCCCTGTGCGTGTGGTTCCATATTGCTCAAAAGGTGAATAATCAGTCATTTTTCCGTCATGAAGTGGTGTCATGCCTCTAATACGACCTTTGTTCTCAAAGGGCCAGTTGTGCCGCACGCAGCTTTGCGGCATATAGAGGACGGCCCACCGCGAATTGAAATAATAAAAGGATGTAAGGCAACTATGAGACGCCTTCGCAACGTAAAGATCGTGGCCACTTTGGGCCCCGCATCTGACACATATGAAATGATCCGCTCGCTGACTGAAGCTGGCGCAAACGTTTTCCGCTTGAATATGAGCCATGGTGAACATGGTGAAATTCGCGAACGCCACGCGATGATCCGCAAAGTTGAAAAAGACTTGGGTCGCCCGATTGCAATTTTGGCTGACCTTCAGGGCCCAAAACTGCGTGTTGGCAAATTCGCCGAAGATTCCTACGATCTTGAGGTTGGCGCAAAGTTCCGTCTCGATCTGGATGACGCAGATGGCGACATGACTCGCGTGCAACTGCCACACCCTGAAATCTTTGCAGCCCTTGAAGTTGGCTCCAATCTTTTGGTGAACGACGGTAAGATTCGTTTGCAGGTCGAAGATTGCGGCAAAGATTTTGCCAACTGTGTGGTGACTGTCGGCGGCACAATTTCAAACCGTAAAGGCGTGAACGTACCTGACGTTGTTTTGCCTTTGGCCGCTTTGTCCGAAAAAGATCTCAAAGACCTTGAGTTCGTATGTGACCTTGGTGTCGATTGGCTCGCGTTGTCATTCGTACAGCGCCCTGAAGATGTGATTCAGGCCAGAGAGCTTGCCAAAGGTCGTGCTTTCGTTCTGTCCAAAATTGAAAAACCGTCTGCGGTTAAAGACTTTGACGAGATTCTCAAAGTGTCTGACGGCATCATGGTTGCGCGTGGTGATTTGGGTGTTGAACTGCCTGTGCACGCTGTGCCGCCAATCCAAAAGCGCCTTGTTCGTAAATGTCGCGCAGCTGCGAAACCTGTCATCGTTGCGACGCAGATGCTCGAATCTATGATCGAAAGCCCAATGCCGACACGTGCTGAGGTCTCCGACGTTGCGACCGCGATCTATGAAGGTGCGGATGCGATCATGTTGTCTGCCGAATCTGCTGCGGGTGATTTTCCGATCGAGGCGGTGACAACAATGAACAACGTGGCGATCGAGGTCGAAAACGACCCTGTTTACCGCGATGTTATGGATGCCTCACGCGCTGGGCGCAAAGAAACAATTGCGGATGCGATCGTTTCTGCTGCCCGCGAAATTGCTGAAACAACCGACGTCAAAGCGATTGTGTGTTACTCTGAAAGCGGCACGACTGCGGCTTTGACAGCACGCGAACGCCCTCATGTACCAATCGTTGCGATGACATCACGGCCTGGTACAGCGCGCAAGCTATGTCTCTACTGGGGTATGCATTGTGTGGTGACAGGCGAAGTCGGTCGATTCAAGACGGCTGTGGTCAATGCGGCACGTGCGGCACGCACTTGCGGCTTTGCGACTGAAGCGGACAATATCGTTGTGACTGCGGGTGTTCCGTTCAACGTACCCGGATCTACAAACATCTTGCGTGTTGCGCCATGTGACGAAAGGTTGATTTTTAACACAGATCCAGAGTAAGGTAAGTCTTCCTTATTTAATTGTTGCTACCGCGTGTGTGTATGAGTGGAGCTGGATATGAATGCAGATATAGTTATCGTTGTAGGTTTGTTGGCGCTGCTTATCGCTTTGCCAACCTGGATCTCTGCATTCTCTGAAAATCGGTTTCCGTTTTTGGCAATTGCGCTCATCACACTTGGTTCCGGTATGGTCGCTTGGGTCATTATGAAGAATCCAGGCGTCTATACTTTCGAAGAAATTCCACGCACAGTGACTCGCGTTATAGGGCGTTTTTTCTAAAACGCCCTATTTCTACTTTTCTCTATTGCCAAGTCTTAGACTCCACGTTAGTTGAGCCACTTCATGGTGCGCGTCCGGCGATCTGGCATGCCGAGTCGCGCGTTTAACCATCCGAACACTCGAATAAGGAGATGGAAATGCCTAAGATGAAGACGAAGTCTGGCGCTAAGAAGCGCTTTAAAATGTCCGCGACTGGTAAAGTCATGGCAGGTCAAGCTGGCAAACGCCACGGCATGATCAAACGTTCAAACAAATTTCTACGTAACGCTCGTGGCACGACGACGCTTTCCGCACCTGATGCGAAAATCGTTAAGTCGTACATGCCGTACAACCGCTAATAGGAGGCTCAGCATATGTCCCGTGTTAAAGGTGGTACAGTCACTCACGCTCGTCACAAAAAAGTCATCAAAGCTGCAAAAGGCTACTACGGCGCGCGTTCACGCTTGTTCCGTACAGCTACACAGGCTGTTGACAAGGCGAACCAATACGCAACTCGCGACCGCAAAAACCGCAAGCGCAACTTCCGCGCTTTGTGGATCCAGCGTATCAACGCTGCGGTACGTGCACATGATGAAGCTTTGACATACTCAAAATTCATCAATGGTTTGTCATTGGCTGGTATCGAAGTTGACCGCAAAGTCCTTGCTGACTTGGCTGTTCACGAACCAGAAGCTTTCACAGCGATCGTTGAAAAAGCACAAGCTGCTCTCGCTGCATAAGCGCGTTACAGCTTAACAAACTCTTTAAAGCCGCGGGCCTCATCTGAGCCTCGCGGTTTTTCTTTGTTTATTTTTCCAACTTTGTCGATTTCCGTTTGGCTCATCCGTCTTATAGTCAGAAAGGCAAAGGTCTTTCAGAACCCATGAGAGGAATGAACAATGCAGTATATGTGTCTTATCTACAGCCAAGAGGGCAAAGGTCCACAACCCGGAACAGAGGAATTCGGCGGTTACATGCAGGCCTATATGACTTTCACGAAAACCATGAAAGATGCGGGTAAGCTTGTCGCGGGGGATGCACTCAATCCTGTTGCCACGGCCACGACCGTGTCTGTGCGTGATGGCAAAACTGAAATCGTCGACGGTCCTTTTGCTGAAACCAAAGAACAGCTTGGTGGTTACTATCTGCTTGAATGTGACGATCTTGATGACGCTTTGAAATGCGCCGCGATGATCCCAACGGCAGAGCATGGTCGCATCGAAGTGCGCCCTGTCATGATTTTCGACTAACGCCTATGCCGCCTCCAGTCTCTCAACTCAATGATAGCGCCGCGCATATTGCGCGACTGATCCGCGAAGACTGGGGGCGCATTCTGGCCGCCTTGACTGCCTCAATCGGCGATTACACTTTGGCCGAAGACAGCTTGCAAGATGCGGTTGTCTCAGCTCTACAAACGTGGCCCGAAAAGGGCATGCCAAACAGCGCCGCCGCTTGGTTGATTGCCGTTGCGCGCCGCAAAGCGCTGGACCGGTTGCGGCGTCAAAAAACCATGACGCAAAAAGAAGACGAGCTGGCCCATTGGTTAGAGGTGCAACACGAAAACGAGGATATCGACATCGGCACCATTCCCGACCAGCGTCTCGAATTGATCTACACCTGTTGCCATCCTGCGCTGGATCAAAAGTCACGCGTGGCTTTGACCCTGCGCGCTTTGGGCGGGCTGTCCACAGAACATATCGCCAAAGCGTTTCTCGACAAAACCGACGCCATGGCCGCGCGACTTACTCGCGCCAAAAAGAAGCTCTCTGCGGCGGGGATCGCCTTCAAGCTACCTGAACCTGAAGACATCGTGCCCCGCACAGAGGCTGTTCTGCGGGTGATCTATTTGATTTTCAACGAGGGCGCGCATGCCTCAAACGGCGATCTAACGCGGGCGGATTTGGTGGGTGAGGCCATTCGATTGGGGCGTATTCTATGTGTTTTGCTGCCCGAACATGCCGAGACCAAGGGCCTGCTGGCCTTGATGCTGCTCAGTGACAGTCGGCGGTTTGCCCGTGTGGATGCGCATGGCGATTTTGTTCCGCTTGAGGCGCAAAATCGCGCCCGTTGGGATCGCGCGAAAATCACCGAAGGGCTGGCATTGGTCGAGGCGTCCTTGTCCAAAGGCCCCGCTGGTCCCTATGCTATCCAAGCCGCGATCAGTGCGCTGCATGCCCAAGCCTCTGTATTCGATGACACCGATTGGCCGCAAATCGTAGCGCTTTATGAAGTGCTGCAATCGCGCGCGCCCAACCCGATTCTTACAGTCAATCAAGCGGTGGCTTTGTCCTATGCCCAGACCCCTGATGCGGGCTTGGCGTTGTTAGATCGCGTGGCGCAAGATCCCAAGCTGGCCGCCTATCAACCCTATCACACCTGCCGCGCCGATCTTTTGGCCCGTATGGGGCGCGCAGGTGATGCTGCCCTCAGTTATCAGCGCGCCATTGATCTGTCCCCGTCCAAAGCCCAAGCGCGGTTTTTACAGCTGCGTTTGGATGCACTTCAAAACACCTGAATGCGCCTGTTTACTTGCGCTTTGGCACCTGTCGCGTTAGCACGTGGGCAAGTTAGATAAAGGTGCCGACATGGATGATCTGAAAAACAAATACCTCACCGCCATCAACGAGGCTGGTGACGAGGCGACACTCGAAGACATCCGTCTGAAAGCCGTGGGCAAAAAGGGCGAAGTGTCCTTGAAAATGCGCGAGCTGGGCAAGATGACGCCGGACGAACGCCAAGTGGCGGGCCCGAAATTGAACGCGTTGAAAGACGAGATCA
Organism: Pacificibacter sp.; assembly: GCF_039769035.1. Classification (NCBI taxonomy): domain Bacteria; kingdom Pseudomonadati; phylum Pseudomonadota; class Alphaproteobacteria; order Rhodobacterales; family Roseobacteraceae; genus Pacificibacter; species Pacificibacter sp. The sequence goes on along the minus strand of NZ_JBDMZG010000003.1, from coordinate 5,218 downwards.
ATGCAGCACTTGCCGCCAAAAAAGTCGCGCTTGAAGACGTCGCTTTGGACAAGCGCCTGTCCGAAGAGTGGCTGGATGTGACCCTGCCGTCACGCCCTGCGCGCCAAGGCTCGATCCATCCTATCAGTCGGGTTTCTGAGGAAATCTACGCCATCTTTGCCGATCTAGGTTTCGCTGTCGCCGAAGGCCCGCAGGTCGAAGATGATTGGCACAATTTCGATGCGCTCAACATCCCGCCGCATCACCCCGCACGCCAAGAGCATGACACGTTCTACATGCACCGCGACGAGAATGATGATCGCCCACCGCATGTGTTGCGTACGCACACGTCACCGGTTCAAATCCGTACGTTGCTCGATCAAGGCGCGCCGATCAGCATCATCGCACCGGGCCGCGTGTACCGCTGTGACTACGACCAAACCCACACACCGATGTTCCACCAAGTCGAAGGTCTGTGCATCGGCAAAGACGTGTCTATGGCGAATCTCAAATGGGTGCTGGAAGAATTCTTCACCGCCTTCTTTGGCACAGAAGTCAAAACCCGTTTCCGCGCGTCACACTTTCCATTCACTGAGCCTTCCGCCGAAGTGGACATCCAGTGCAAGTGGGACAATGGCACCGTGAAAGTGGGCGAAGGCGATGACTGGCTTGAAGTTTTGGGCTCCGGCATGGTGCACCCGAATGTGTTGAAAGCCGGCGGCATCGACCCTGAGGAATGGCAAGGCTTTGCGTTTGGCATCGGCATCGACCGTTTGGCCATGCTGAAATACGGCATCCCCGACCTGCGTGCGTTCTTTGATTCCGATCTGCGCTGGCTGAAACACTACGGCTTTAATCCGCTCAGCGTGCCAACGCTGGCTGGGGGGATTAACGGGTGATGAAAAAGTAAGTTTTTGCTGCTGAGGAAGTTTCAAATAACGTTTGGCTGATTGCGCATCCAGACACAGATTTGATTGTCGGTAAATCCGACATCGGAGAACAAAATGACTGACCAAAACGACTCCATGGAAGACCTTCAGGTCACTTACCCCGGCGCGGGGATGTTTCAGCTTGCGAACAACCGTACGCGCTGTGAGCAGCTCAATGAATTGGTCGCTGTGGGCAAGAAAACCGCGACATGCATGCCGTGGTCCGAATTTGAAAACGATCAAGGCGCGCTGCCAGTGGCTGGCCGTGTCGACATCGTCGCTGATTGGGATGGCAACCCCGCCTTGATCGTGCGAACGCTCGAAGTCGAACGCGTCAAGTTTCGCAACGTGACGCCTGCGATGGCGCTCAAAGAGGGCGAAGACCAAGACATCGAAGGTTGGCGCAAACGCATGACCAAGAAATTCGGCACACAAGGCAAGCTCGACCGCGACACGCTTTTGGTATTTGAAACATTCGAACTGGTTGAGGACTTGGGCGTCCGTTAAGCGCCGCAAGCGATCCCCCCGCATGAGGCGGGCATAGGAGAAGACGATATGAAATTCACAGTTTCTTGGCTCAAAGAGCACTTGGACACGGACGCGTCACTGGACGACATCCTATACGCCTTGACCGATCTCGGTCTTGAGGTGGAAGGCGTCGAGAACCCGATGGACGTGTTCAAAGACTTTGAAATCGCGAAAATCACCCATGCGGAACAGCACCCAGACGCCGACAAATTGCGCGTGTGTAAAGTGCAAGCGGGCGCGGGTGAGACGCAGATCGTTTGTGGCGCGCCGAATGCCCGCGAAGGCATCACTGTGGTTCTGGCCAAGCCGGGGACTTACATTCCGGGTTTGGACATCACGATTTCTGTTGGCAAAATCCGTGGCGTTGAATCGTTCGGCATGATGGCGTCGGAAAAAGAGCTGGAATTGTCGGATGAACACAACGGCATTATCGAGCTGCCAAGTGGCACAGTTGGCCAGTCTTTTGCTGATTATCTGGCCGAAACAGATCCCGCCAAAGTCGACCCTGTGATCGAAATCGCCATCACGCCAAACCGCCCCGACGCTTTGGGCGTGCGCGGTGTGGCTCGTGATTTGGCCGCACGTGGTTTGGGTACATTGAAGCCTTTGAAAGAGGCGAAAGTGGCTGGCAGCTTTGCCAATCCGATTTCCGTGACCATTGACGCGAGCGCGCAGGACAGCTGCAAAGTTTTCGCAGGACGCTTGATCAAAGGCGTCACGAACGGACCATCGCCTGCATGGTTGCAAGACCGTTTGAAAGCCATCGGCTTGCGCCCGATTTCTACGCTCGTGGATATCACGAACTTCTTCACCTACGATCAAAACCGTCCTTTGCACGTGTTTGACGCGGGTAAAGTTGATGGAGGCTTGACCATTCACACCTCAAAAGGTGGCGAAGAATTGGTGGCCTTGGACGAGAAAACCTACACGATCCCTGAGGGCGTGACGGTGATTTCATCGGGCGGCAAAGTCGAAAGCATCGCAGGCATCATGGGCGGTTTGGAAACAGGCTGCACCGACGAGACCACGGACGTGTTTTTGGAGGCGGCGTTTTGGGACACCATCGCGATTGCGATTGGCGGCCGTGCGCTGAAAATCAATTCTGACGCGCGCTACCGCAACGAGCGCGGTATTGATCCAGCCTACAACATGCAAGCCATGGAAGACGCGACACAAATGATCCTTGATCTGTGTGGTGGTGAGGCGTCCGAGGTGACTGTAGCCGGTGAAGTGCCCGACGTGTCACGCGCTTACAAGCTCGACACAGATCGCGTGCAAAGCCTTGTGGGCATGGAAATTCTGCCCGAAAAACAGATCGCCACTTTGGAAGCCCTCGGTTTTGTCATGGACGGCGATATGGCGCAGGTGCCGTCTTGGCGCCCTGACGTTTTGGGCGCTGCCGATTTGGTCGAAGAGGTCGCGCGTGTTGAGTCGTTGACGCAACTTGAACCAAAACCACTGGCGCGCCCTGTGGGTATCGCCAAGCAAATCCAAACACCGATGCAAGTGCGCGAAAGCATGGCGCGGCACACGGCGGCGGCTTTGGGGTACAACGAATGCGTGACCTATTCTTTCGTCGACGAGGCATCCGCAAAACTGTTTGATGGCGGCAGCGATGCTGTGAAGCTGGAAAACCCGATTTCATCTGAAATGAGCCACATGCGCCCTGATCTTTTGGTGGGTTTGTTGCAAGCGGCATCACGCAACCAAGCGCGTGGGTTTAACGATCTGGCCCTGTTCGAAGTGGGCGCGGCTTTCCACGGTGGCGAACCTGGTGAACAGCATGTTCAAATCGGTGGCTTGCTTGTGGGCGCAACGGGTCCGAAAGACGTACACGGCGCGCGCCGCGATGTGGATGTGTTTGACGCGAAAGCCGATGCTGAGGCTATTTTGTCCTCAATCGGCGCGCCTGCCAAAGTGCAAATCTTGCGTGATACACCAAGCTGGTTCCACCCAGGTCGCTCTGGTAAAATCGGTCTTGGTCCAAAGAAAATCATGGCGCAATTCGGTGAAGTGCACCCGAAAACGCTCAAAGAAATGGGCGTCAAAGGCCCAGCTGTGGCGTTCACAGTCTTCCTTGAGCAGCCACCGTTCCCACGGGGCGGCAAGGCTGCGCGCCCTGCGTTCTTTACCAATGATCTGCAAGCTGTCGAACGCGACTTTGCCTTTGTTGTCGACAAAGATGTTGCGGCCTTGGCTGTTGTGAATGCGGCCTTTGGTGCCGATAAAAACTTGATCGAAGACGTGCGCGTTTTTGATGAATTCATCGGTGGCAGCCTTGGCGAAGACAAGAAATCTTTGGCGATCACGGTGCGTTTGCAGCCAGCCAAAGAGACGCTGAAGGACAAAGACATCGAAGAGGTGTCTGCGAAAATCGTCGCCAAGGTTGAAAAAGCCACAAAGGCTGTTTTGCGCGGGTGATCCCGTTTGAAATTGTGACATTGCAAAAGGGCGCGGGTTTTACCTGCGCCCTTTCTTATACGGGGTGGTTTTTAGCGGGCGATGCCGATTGATGGGCGCATAAGTGCTAGCGTTGCTTGGAAAATTGCATCACTCCCATGAGAGCAAGCACGAAAGACAAGCCAGAGACCACGGTGCGGAACTGGTTCCAAAACTGCCACTTTGGAGAGTATTCGCCCCAAATGATTTGAGCTTGTGCGAGATCCGTGGGCACAGTGACTGCGCCAAGGGCTTCATTCATCGGGACATTGATCGACATCGTTAAAATCAATCCGCCGCATAGGTAGGTGAGGGCACTGATCGCGAAGAATACGCCTGCTGATCTGTGCTTTTGCTTTAAAAGCAGGGCTGCTGTCGCGGCCAAGCAGAGCGGTGTTCCGAAGAATGCGGGTGCAAAGACCATGTTTCGAACCGATCCGTTCATCGCTTGCATGGCTTGGATCGCCACGCGCGCGTCGGTGTCATCTAGACCCCACATCGTCGAACAGACCCAAGCGTAGAAAAAGCCAAAGATGGCTGCACTCAGAACCAATGAAAGCGTCATGAGGGAAAGTGTGAGGTGTTTCATTTCGAATCCCCAAAAGCGTACACATTATTACGTATTTACACATTCCGTAATAATGTGTACGCCTTTTTGCAAGAGATTTTTCTTGGAGAGCTGCAATGCGAGACGACAAAAGACAAATGCGTCACGACGCCATAACACAGGCCGCATACGCACTTTTGGCTGAAAAAGGCTATGACGGGACATCGATGCTGAGCATCGCAAAGGCCGCGAAAGCGTCGAACGAAACGCTGTATCGCTGGTACGGCGACAAGCGGGGTCTGTTTGAAGCGATGGTGCGCGACAATGCCGCCGAAGTGAAAACCATGCTTGAGGCTGAGATGTCGTCTGGTGGCAGTCCGATAGATGCGTTGCGCACCATCGCGCCTGTCTTACTAAGCATGCTCTTGGGGGAGCGCGCGATTTTGCTCAATCGGGCTGCGGCCTCTGACCCGTCTGGCGAACTGGGCGCAGCGATCGCAAAGGGGGGGCGCGACGCCGTTCAGCCTCAAATAGCGGCGGTGATCGAGGATATCGAGACTGAGGTCAAGCCACAGGGGATGAGCAAGGCCGACCTGTTCTTGGGGTTGCTGATCGGCGATGCGCAAATTCGGCGGGTTCTGGGCGTCATGCCAGCTTTGCCCGAGGATCAAATACAGGCCCGTAGCAACGCGGCGATTGCCGCCTTCCTTAAGGTGTTGAGTGTCGGGTGATATCGGTGCAAAAGTCGCCTTGTCTCGAGATTGCAAAAGGAATGGGTGATGTCCCCGAATGATAC
>NZ_JBDMZG010000119.1:0-20889 GCF_039769035.1 Pacificibacter sp. | reverse complement strand
CACAGCACACGCGCCGCATAATACAACCAACCAGATGAGCCAGATACTCGCCTAAATTACGCAGCCTCTGGACCCAAAAACTCTGACGACGTACACGGAAAAAAGACATCGAGTGTAAGAATAAATAACGATGTGGATCTAGCCCAGACCTCAGGTCGGACTGTGCTCCTTGAATCTGACTATTGGCGTATTCCAGGTGCCAAAGCTTGGAGGCGCTACTTTTTTTACGTTTGACGGCGGCAAGCTTAAGAAAATTGTCTTTGTAAATGATTTTATTGAGATGCCATAAGCCTTTCCCACCGCCAATGATGCAGGCCTGCACCCAAACTAGATGCGCGATTGCGACCCAACAACCGGCTGATCCATCGAAGCCGACCCGCTGGGGCTGGTCGATGGCCAGAGCGTGTACAACTACGCGCTGCAAATGCGACGGGCGTTGCCGCCTTGACCAGCGTCACAGGAATTATGCGTTTGTATGAGCATGAGAAGAGAGATGATCGGCTATGTGTGATGCTTCACGTAACGCGGCGCAAAACTATACAACGTGACCACTAAAACTGGTCATAAGGCGCGACATCAGATGCCAACGCATTGCAGTCTTTATTTCAACACAGAAATTGGACGGTGGGATCGGAACGCACCCGCTGCAACTGATAGCTCGTTCGTTGGGAAACCCGGCAAGCCACTATGCTCAATTTTTGCTCAATATCTGCTTTTGTCGTCATATTGGATCGCTTAGCTTCTGTCGCTAAGGTCTGGTTACTGCCCTTGGTTTCGACCGACGCTAACGGCCCAAATCTGCCGTTCATTCTTAACAGGCGCTCCGTAGTGCAGCGCCCTCAAAGCGGCCATTCATTCGTTGTGCGACGTATTGACAGTCCACAGGTCTGCTATGCGGACGCTATTTCTGTTTGACAACGGGCTGCATTCGGAAAACGAGCCATAAAGCCGACACCTCAGATGTAAAAAGCATACGCGCTGTCCGCGCCGGACCAGATTGTGCCTTAACGACTGCATCACCAAAGGTTATGAGCTAAGAGACAGTAATTTGGGCACACCCACAAAGCTGAGTTGATGGTCTATCCGACGTGCTTGATCAGGGCTGTGTCCTGGCGGTATTATGCCACTGACGTTACAGATTGAGGTGACTCGCGTGACTGAAGAAACAATGGCGGCAGGGTTTGCGGCTTCTTTTGCCAACTACGCCTGCGACAAAGGGGCGAAGCGCGACGTTCTACTGGCGGCGAGCGGTCTGAGCGAGGATGATCTGTCGGATCAAGACAATCGCATTCCTGTGACAGCCTATCAAACGCTTATTGGCGCCGCGATCCATCAAACGGGTGACACGGCCTTGCTGGTGCGCCACACGCTGGACACGCGGCTTGAGACCATGTCGGTCGTGGGGCAGATTTTGCACACTTCGGCTTCGCTGCGTCATTCACTTGAACAGCTCAACCGCTATTTGCACCTGATGGGCGATGTGGAACTGCCTATGGGCGTGGAGCGGTTTGAATTGCTGAGCACCAAGGACGGTCTTTGGATCATCGATCATCTGGTGGCAGGTCCAGACAAATCCTTTTGGGCCGAGGCGTCTTTTGCGCGGTTTATCAGCGAATTTCGCCGCTCTTTCCCCGATGCGACCTTTGAGGTCGCGATGGAGGTGACCTACGCACCGCCGCCGCATGTCGACCAATATCCAGAGCTGTTCCGCGTGCCTGTGCAATTCAACGCCAGCCGTAATGCGTTACAAATTGATCCGGTTTGGGACACGCCCGAGACCCAGTTTGAACCAGGCAACGCCTATGCCTTTGACTTGTTCACGCGCCATGCGGATGGCATGTTAGCCAAATTGCAGGCGGTTAAGACTATTAGAGCCCAGATCGAATCGCAGATTTTGCCCAAGCTGCACGAGGGGACAATTTCGATGGACAAGGTGGCCAAGGATCTCGCGATGAGCCGCCAGACGCTGTATCGCCGTTTAAAGGACGAAGGGATCACCTTTGCCGAGGTGCATGACGCGCTGCGTCAACGCATGGCGATGGAATATCTGGGCGGCGAAAAAGTGACTGTGAATGAGACCGCCTATCTCTTGGGGTTCTCGGAAAGCTCTTCTTTCGTACGCGCTTTCAAACGATGGACGGGGTTGAGTCCAACGGCCTATCTCAGTCAGGCAGGTTAAAAAGGCGGACTGAAAAGAGGCGCTACAGCTGCGCTGCGCGACATCTGTTACCAAGTGTCAATCCGTTGATACCTGCGGTCATGCTGCAATCGCGCAACTTGGTCTATCTGTTTTCTCGACATTGAAAATAGAAAGGTCAAACAATGAAAACTCAACTCACATTTGGCGTGGTCGGATTGGCGCTGTTGACAGCTTGTGCTGACAGTGGTGCCAATTATCAGCCGATCTTGGACGGCACCCCGACTGCGTCCTACAAAGCGGATGTGGCTGAGTGCCAGGCACTTGCGCGCAACCAAAAACAATTTGATCAAGAAACCATGGGCGCGGTGGCGCTGGGTGCTGGTATCGGTGCTGTCCTTGGCGAAGCTGACGGCGGAGATGCCGTTGGTGGTGCCATTGCGGGCGCTTTGGCTGGTGGCGTTGCCAGTGCTGTGGACGGCAACGAGCGTCGACAAGCCATCGTGATAGAATGTCTGCGCGGTCGCGGTCACCGCATTGTCGGGTAAGGGCATCATGACGAACATCTTAAGCCTGCGCAGCCGGCGCTTTCATGGCCTCTATGCGTTGCTCACGGGGGACGCAAATGTGCCATCTCATCTGCCGCGTAACCTGCCTGATCATCTGGCCAAAGACATGGGTGTGCCTGAGACGGCCAGCCAAGATCGGGCCATCAGAAACCTGCACTTCTGCAGCAAATTGGGTCGACCTTAACCCCTGACTAAAAAAGAAAGATCCACGCCATGAAACGTGTCATGATCGCCGGTGCAACCGGCTACCTCGGGCGCTATCTTTGCGCAGAATACCAACACCGTGGGTGGTATGTCATCGCGCTTGTCCGTAATGCACGCCATGCCAGCCCCATCGCGGCCGACCAACTTATTGAGGCGCAGGCCACCCAGTCTGCCACCCTCAAAGGGGTCATGACGGGTGTGGACCTTGTCGTCTCTTCCGTTGGCATCACGCGGCAAACCGATGGCTTGGGCTATTGGGATGTCGATTATCAAGCCAACCTGAATCTCTTGCGCGCCGCAGAGCATGCAGGCGTTGCCCATTTTGCTTATATCCATGTGCTGCGGGCCGCTGAGATGGCGCATGTGCCTATGGTTGCGGCCAAATCCGCCTTTGTGGCTGAACTTCAGCGCGCAAAGATGACCAGCACAGTCGTCGCGCCCACGGGGTATTTCTCTGACATGGGCGATTTTTTGACCATGGCGCAGGGGGGACGGGTGTGGCTGTTTGGCGATGGCAGCCAACAGATCAACCCTATTCACGGCGCAGACTTGGCCGCGGCCACGGCGCAAGCGGTTGAGGACGGCTTGGATGGGTTGGATGTCGGCGGGCCTGACGTCTTTACACAACGCGAATTGGCAGAGTTGGCCTTTGCCAGTCTGGGCACTGCGCCACGGATCACCTTTTTGCCTGATGTCTTGCGCCGCATCGCCTTGCGCCTTTTGCCCTATGTCGCACCGCGGCGCATCAACGGGCCTGCGCGCTTTTTTCTAAGTGCTTTGGCCCTCGATATGGTGGGGGCGCGCCGCGGCACACAGCACCTGAAAACGCACTTTGACAACACACTTTCCGGCACCACATCGGCGCCTGTCTTGCCTCGCTCCAACGAAAGGAAAAACTCATGACCATGCAACGTATTGGCGGGCTTGCCGCTTTGATCTGTGCAGGCACTTACATTTTTGGCTTTGCTTTGCTTGTCACTTTGCTGTCCGAACTTGGTTTTGGCACCAGTGACATCGATAGGGTTGCCGTGGTGCGCTTTACGGTGGACAATCCGGCGATCATGATCCTTTGGAACACTGTGATTTACATCGTCAACGCGCTGGCGCTCGCTGTGCTGGTTGTCGCTTTGGCGCGCCGCATGCAGACCAAATCTGCGGATTGGGGCAGCGTGACATTGGCCTTTGGGCTGATGTGGACAACGCTTGTGTTGGGCGCGGGCATGATGGGCAATGTGACCACAGAACGCGTGGTGGCGCTGGCCGCAAGTGATTTTGACGCTGCCGTGCAAGCATGGGAGGTCTTGCATGCGGTGGAGCTTGGCCTTGGCGGCGGCAATGAAATCGCGGGTGGCGTTTGGATCCTTTGCGTCAGCCTTGCGGGCCTTTTGCACCGTGCGCTTGGCAAGGTTGTCATCGCGCTAGGGCTGCTCACCGGCCTCGGGGGATTGCTGACGATTTTCCCGCCGCTGGGCGATGTCGCGGGCGCTGTTTTTGGTCTTGGCGCCATCGCATGGTTCATCGCAGTGGGGTTGGCCTTTGTGTTCAAGGGGCGTGATCCGGCGACTGGGATCGCAGCCTAGGCTTTCGGCGTATAACAAGGAGCTGACCAATGACGCTTGCGCAAAACCTCCAAAACCTGATCGATGCAGAATGCGCTAAGGCGCACAGCCATGGGATGATCCTGCGGGTGTTTTCTGGCGATGGTCAGGTTGATTTCAAAGGCAGTGCGGGGGCCGCCACGCCCGACACGCAGTTCCCGATTGCCAGCCTCACCAAGATGTTCACCGCGACGATGATCCTACAGCTTGTGCACGAGGGCCGTCTGCAACTGGACCAAACGGTACAGAGCGTTTTGCGCGATGTGGACCTGTCGCAATTGCATGTGGTCAAGGGCGTGGAGTGTGGCCCAATGCTGACCCTGCGCCAGCTTGTGCATCAGACCTCTGGTCTTGCCGATTACTATGAAAGCGATCTGGCAATGGGTCTCAAAGCGGGCAGGGACCAAAGCTATGATCTGCACGATGTGTTGCGCATGACCAAAGCGCTGCCCCCGCAGGCCCGTCCTGACAGCGGCAAATCGTATTACTCTGACACCAATTACCAACTGCTGGGCGCGGTGATCGAAGCCATAACAGGTGAGAGCTATAATCAAGCGCTGCAACACCGCATCTGTGCGCCGCTTGGTCTTAGCACCACCCACGTGCTGCAAGGCGCTGACATGGGGTTGCCTGTGTATCACAAAGACCTACGTTTGCACGTGCCGCAAATCCTGACCAGCATGGGGCCTGATGGTGGAATCATATCAAATCTAGACGAGATGCTGATCTTTTTGCGGGCATTTATGCAGGGCCAGCTTTTCACGCCTGAAAGTGCCACGCAAATCGCAGCACAGATGCGCCAATGGAACCGGTTGTTCTTTCCGCTGCAGTATGGCTACGGCCTGATGCGGGTGAAACTGCCGCGCTGGATGACGCCTTTGCGCGCTGCGCCGGAACTGATCGGGCATCTCGGGGCCAGTGGGGCTTTCGCGTTTTATGCCCCTGAACCAGATATTTACCTGATCGGGACATTCAATCAAACCGACGCCCCGCGCCGCCCCATCGGGTTTATGTTGCGCGTTCTGGGGCTTGTGGAAAAACAGAGGGCCATGAACGGAAAGCCCCTGATATGAACAACTCAACATCCAAACACCTCACTGCAATGATGTGGCCTTACGCGAGCCCGCAGCATTCTGTTGTGGCCTTTCATTTGAGTCACGGCAAAACCACTTTTATCCATTCCGGCCCTGCAGTCAGCGACGCTCCTTGCGCGGACTGGTTGTTTGAAATCGCCTCCATCACCAAAGTGTTCACAGCCCTGTTGCTCTGCGTGCTGGTGGAAGAGGGCAAGATCGACCCCAAGGCACCCGAACGCGAGATGTCGGAGGCTTTGAAGGACGTGCCAGAATGGATCACGCCAGAGCGCCTGACGTCTCACGCAAGCGGGTTGCCAAATTACGTTACCCCGCTGTGGAAAGCGGTTTTGCGACAAGATTCCGCTGGTCCCTACGCGCAGTTTTCGCGCTCTGATCTGTTGGCGTGGTTTCATGAACGCGCCAACAAGTTGACCCCGCCGTCGCATCGTCACGTCTATTCGAACCTTGGGGTCGGCCTGTTGGGCGAGGCGATGGCAATGCAGGAAGGGCAGCCGTTCGCAGAACTTTTGGCCGAGAAAGTGACGGGGCCGATGGGATTGCAGGATACGACGCAATACCTGAACGAAGGTCAGAAGAACCGGTTTGCGCAGCCGAGATCCCCCAATGGTAAACCGGTGCCTGCGTGGCATTTTCAAAGTCTGGCGGGGGCGGGGTGCCTGCGCTCCAGCGCCCGCGATCTGGCTTGCTTTGCCAAGGTGGTCTTGCGCGCGTTGAACCATCAGCAGACGACTTCTGAGACCGCTCTGGATCGTGCCATCTGTCGGTCTGTTGTGCCCATTCTTGGTCTGGGACGCAAAGGCGCTATGACCCCAATGGCGCAATGTTCGGGTTGGTTTCGGGTGCATGTCGACCGAACGGCACCGGACTTTTTGTGGCACAACGGCGGCACGGCAGGGTCGTGTTGTGCTTTGCACATTTGCCCCGAGCGCAACGCTGCTTTCGGCATTCTGTCCAACAACGGTGTTGCAGGCAATCTATGGGCCAGCACCAAGCTCAACTGGTCCAAGCCAATGCAAAAAGCCCATAGGCTCTTTGCTGAGATGTGAGGCTGTATGCGGTCGTCTGTTGAGCGATTAATATCGCGTGGAGATGGTTCGTTGTCGGTTGTGGTCGCCGAAGATTGTTCCAATCGAGTTCAGTTCTGCGGTTCTCTACCTTTGCAAATCAAACAATGCTTGGTTGCATCCCCGAATGCCCGCTTTTCACACGTTGCCCGAATGAGTTTGCCCGTGTAGCGAAAGTCGGCTATCCGCCCGTTGTGTCTATCGACGCTCACGGCCCAGAGCGGACATTCGTCTAAGCCTGCTATGCCGCAGTGCAGCATCGAAATACCTAAGTATCATTGAGAGATGACACTGCCAAAAGGATTTCAACGGGATTCTGGGGAAGATTGCTTAAAGTACGCGGCCCAATCGAAGGGGCGAGCGTTTTCTCTTGGCGTTGGATAAGCGACCCTGGAATCAAATTTAGCATCAAATAAATACCACAAAAAAGGTCATGAAAATAAGGACTATTGAGCGAAGTCATTTATGATTCATGGCATAATTGTATCGAAAATAATCCCCGTTGTATCGAAATTATCCAAAGTTAGTCGATGATAGGGCTGTCAACCATATGGTCTCCATTGCAAGATGTCAGCAGGTGCGCCAAGGTTCCAAAAGCTAGTCTGAGAAGGTAGCAGTACAAAGCAACACGTCGCCAACGTCACTTCAACTAACCATAGGCGCTGACGTCAGACAATCCGCCGATCTCAGATTCCCATGCGCCTTGATCTGCGTCAGAAGCCGTTTGCGTGTTTCGGCGAGCTGTCCGCGCTTCGATGTCAACATTCTGAGAAGGCGCAGCTTTTCATGTGGCAGTTCACGTCCCGTATCCGGTCGGAACGCGACGTCCAACTGTGGCCTCGAAGCCAACCAGCGCGCCTGTTTCAAGGGCGCGTTGAGCGACTTGCTCGTGACCTTCAACCTTGTTCGGCACCCGCGCGCGTTTTCCTTCCGGCAGACAGTAAATATCCAACCAATCGCGGCTGACGTCTATGCCAATGATCTGATCCCGTGATACCGCATTCATGCTCTCTTCCTTCTGCTCCGCGGGCCTCAGTGGCCGCATTAGAATAAGTGACGACAAGGGACGCCAGAAAGATTGTCAAACCACCGAGACCCGCACTAAACATGCAAACAGTATGAAGGCCGCGTTACAGAAGGGTTTCCCCCTCCTGTACCGCGGCATTTCGCATCTGCTCTGGCAAGCTTAGCCTGCGTCAAGCAGTTCGTTGATGCGGTTCAAGATGGCTTGTCCATCATGACCTGCATCGTTGAGTTGACCGATCCAGTTTTCATGGATCGGTTGCGCAGCGTCGGCCCACTTGGCAATCTCTGCAGCTGGGATCTGGTTGATCTCGTTGCCGTTGTCCTGAATAATTTTTCGGCCAAAGGCTTCGAAATTATCAAAAGACTTACCGATACGCTGTGTCATCGCGATGCCGGAATTTGCATCAATGACACCGCGCAGGTCATCTGACAGATCTTCATAGACCTTCTGGTTCATCACAATCGCGGCAGGGTTTGTGAAGATACCGCGTGCATCAGGAGCAGGTTCAGATGAGTATTTGGTCAATTCCTGAAGCTTGAATGGTGGGACGATTTCGTAAGGCAAACAGCAGCCGTCGATCACGCCGCTGGACAGACCAACTACCATTTCAGACACTGGGAAGAACACTGGCTCGGCACCGAAGCTGGACAAGAGATCGCCTGTGCCTTGGTTTGGCGCACGCAATTTTACGCCCTTTAAGTCGGCAGCAGACAGGATTGGCGCGTGTTTTGTGTGCAATTTACCGCCATCGTGAACGTTAAAGGCGAGGTTTTTCAATCCTTTATATTCGCCCTGACCGAACTCATCCATGATCTTGTGCAAAACAACAGACGTCTTCTCGGCATTCGTGACCAAAAATGGCAAACCGATGGTTTCAGCAACCAAATAGCGACCAGGTGTGTACGCAGGTATAGTCGCGGCAACATCGCAGATGCCCTGACGCGCTTGGTCCGCCAATTGACCTGGTTTGCCACCCAGTTGCATGGCCGGGAACACTTGCATGTCAATCGCGCCGTCGGACGCAGTGCGGATTTCTTCGGCCCAAGCCTCAAAGAACTTGCCCATAGGTGCCAATGAGGGGATGAAGTGATGCATCTTCAATGTGACTTCAGCAGCATTTGCTTTTGAAATCAGCGCAGGTGTGGCCAACGCGGCCCCCATCGTTGTAATTGCCATACGGCGTGTCATCGTCGTCATTGATAATCCTCCCAAATTATTGATCCTCTCAAAATGATCTCTTGCCTTGTTGAGCTTAGATCAGTGAGGCCTCGTGCCGCGTCTCACGGCTTTCACCCAAGAAATGAGCATGCGATGACGGTAGAGCATGGGCCATAGGCTGTATGTCCCCCCTTGAGGGGACTTACAGGCCTGAGGTGTCCGTCGTCATGTTGTAGATATACCGTTGGCTGCCGTTCTCTGCCTTGCGGCAAATCGGGTGGCGTCAGCCATGCAGTTCGTCACTCACGGCCCAAAGCGGACATTCATTTACATCGCTGCGTATGTCTGCTTCGATCCCATTGTGACGGTTTCTGCTGCGAGATTGAATGGCGCAGATGTGTTGAGAGCAGCCGTTCATTTCAGTCCAAAAATGGAGCAGTCGGCTAGTGCCTATGTCGTCGCTTAAACGGTCGTTTCAGATCGCCATAGGTCCGCGTATTGGCGCAGTTTTGGCAGCTCGTAGTGGGGTGTCGCGGGGAGGGGGCTTGCCAAATGCGCCTCTGTTTCGAACAGCAGGGCTGCGCCAATGCTGGTGCCTGTGGCGGCTTCGCTGGTCAGGACTTTTCGCCCGCTTGATGCTGCCAGCATAGCGGTAAATTCGTTATTGCGGGCAAATGGCCCTTCGACAATCGTCGGCCCCTGAGCACCGGTAAGCCTGAGGCAGGTGTCGGTCATGAGGGCGAGGTAAAATGACAAAGCCGCAGACCTTACGCCGCTGCCAACTTCCGGCTCACTTGGTGTCCATCGCATGTTTCGTCCGGCAAACGGGCCTGTTTGCGGCTCGACAGCGGGCAAAAGCATGGTGCTAGCGTCCAAGACGCGCGCGACGTCAGCTGCGGTTGGAAGCGTCTTGTGACCTTTCTGGATAAGCTCGTATTCACGCCCTCCCATAAAGCGCGCACTGGGAACGGGGTTGCCGCGCGCATCGACGTTCATCAATGTATCGCGCTGAGGGTCAAGGGCGACATCTGTCCCACCTACCGACATGGTGATGACCCATGTGCCGGTTGAGACCACGGAGAAGGCCCCATCTTGCGTGAGCAGATGGGGATACAAGGATGCATTGGAATCGTGAATGCCAACGCCGACCTTGGTCTCTGCCGCTAGACCGGTGCGGCGAGCAATATCGGGCAGGATTGTTCCAAGAATGTCGGTCGGTTTGCCTACAGGCGCGATTTTTCCGGTAATATCAAGCTGGGTTGGCAGATCGGAGAAACGCCCTTCACGCGGCAGCCACAGGTCCGTGTGGCAGCCGATCGAGGTCACATCCGTCGCGGTGTTACCAGTCAGGCGATGTCCCCAATATTGTGGATAGGTCACGATCTGTGCGGTGCGTGCGCGCAAGGTCGGATCTTGGGCAAACTGCCAGTGCAATTGCGCGCCAACGTTCAGCCCCCCAGGAAGGGTTGGTGATCCGGTTTCAGCAAAATCAGGCTTGATGGCCGCGTAGTCTTTGACCGCCTCAGCGGTATATGGGTGCTCGTAATCGAGGATGGGCGCAGCAAGCTGCCCGTCGTGCGCAAGCAAGGCAGCACAAGCTCCATGCGTGGTGATAGAAATCGCATCTATGCCGTATTCTTTGTGAAACTGGCCGAGTGTGTCGAGAAGAAAGGCCCAGTGGCCGTCGACGTCAAAGTGCGGCCACGGCCCGTCCTTCAGCACGATGTTTGGATGGGTCAAAACGGCCAATTCTGTGAGGCTTGGCAGATCGACAAGCGCCAGTTTGGCGTTTGTTTTGCCGATGTCGATAACAGCAATGTGGCGAGGCTTGGTCATGGTAGGTGGAACACTCGGGTCAGTGGCACAGCCACAGGCGCATTGTCCGACCCTGTTTCCATGATGTCAGCCATATGGGCCCACCATTTTTGCATGACAGGATGATTGGGCAGATCGTCCATCGTGTGATCACCAGGCCGCACGAGCACGCCGATCAACAGGTTGGTTTCGGGATCAAAGTGAATGGAATAATCGCGCACACCTGCCTCATGCAACAGCTCGACCAATTCAGGCCAGATTGCATCATGACGGCGGGTGTATTCGGCCTCCATCCCTGGGTTTAGGCGCATGCGAAAGACGTGGCGTTCGGTCATTATGCCCTCCGTGCGGCGAACATGGCCCAAAGGCGCGGCAGGGCGATAACCCCAATCAACAATAGGCCGATAAAGATCGACATGACAATGCCGGGCACGTTCAGTAGGCCAAGCCCGAAGGTCACAAGCCCCATGACAAAGGCTGCAATCACCACGCCTGGGATCGACCCCGATCCGCCAAGGATGTTGACGCCGCCAAGCACAACCATCGTCACGACCTCAAGCTCCATCCCTGTTGCGATGCTGGGACGGGTCGAGCCAAGGCGTGACGTCAAACAGACCGCAGCAATCCCGGACATCAGGCCGGTGAGCAGGAACAGGATGAACTTCACGCGCTGCACCCGAATGCCGCTGAACAGCGCACCCGTCGGGTTGTTGCCAATGGCATAAACAGCACGGCCAAAGTTGGTTTTGTGCAGCAGCACGCCGTAAATGATCGCGATGATTGCGAAAAGCAGCATTTCGACCGTAAACACCCAGTAGATATAGCCCTGACCAAACCACGAAAAGCTGGCCGGATAACCACGGAACGCATTATCGCCGAGAATGATATAACTAATGCCGCGAAACAGGCTCATGGTGCCGATGGTGACGACAATGGACGGTAGACCAAGGATCGTAACGAAGACCGCATTGAACGCACCGCAAAGCAAGCCAACCGTCAGTCCAATCACCACAAGCTCTGTCGTGCCCGCACCATATTGCAGCGCCAACCCCATCGCCGTGCTGGCGAGCGCGATGATTGAGGCCACTGAAAGGTCGATTTCCCCTGAGATGATCAGCAACGCCATGGCGAATGCGATCATGGCTTTTTCGGTGAAATTAAACGTTGCGTCGCTCAGGTTCCAAGCGCTCAAGAAATAGGGCGAGGCAAAGCTGTTGATGATGAAAATCGCGATAGCAACGGCAAGGAGCAAAGCCTCCCAACTGCGAAACGTGCGATAAACGCGGCTATTGAGGCGATCCGGCACATGGCGGGTTTGCACGGTGGTATCGGTCATGACGTGCCTCCTGTCGGGGTTTCAGCTGATTTGAGAATGATACGGCCTTTGGTGCGCCCTGCACGGGCGTTGAAGGCGACGGCGATCAAGATCGCGCTGCCGGAAATTGCCAACTGCCAGAACGGAGAAATGTTGACGACGGGCAGTGCGTTTTTCACCACACCGAGGAAGATTGCGCCCAAGACTGCGCCGCCCACCGACCCAACACCACCAGCGATCGAAATGCCGCCAATGACGCAAGCGGCCACCACCTCAAGTTCGAACCCGCCAGCAATATCGACGTAGGCGACCGCAAAGCGCGACACCCAGAGGTAGCCCGTCAGCCCAGCAAGCGCGCCAGAGAGGACGAAGGCCAGAAACTGCGTTTTGCCGACATTGATGCCCGTATAAACAGCAGCATGGGGATTGCCGCCCACCGCAAAGATCGACCGACCCAATGGCGTGCGCGACATCATGATCGCAAAGCCTACGACGCAGGCAATGGCAATCCATGACAGAACGGGCAGACCGAGGAATTCGGCGCGCGGAAAACCTGTGAAGGCGGGCGACATTTCATGTGAGTTTACCCATTTGCCGTCGGACACCAAAAAGATGATGCCGCGAAAAATGGTCATGGTGCCAAGGGTGACAACAATCGGCGGGATCGCCAGTTTCCACACAAGAACGCCGTTTATCGCGCCCATCACCGCCCCCATCGCGATAGCGATGACAAGGATCAAAGGAATCGGCAGGCCGGGCATTACGACGTTAATCATCGCCACAACCATGCCAGTGAGTGCCAGATTGGCCGCCACCGACAGATCAATACAGCGCGTCAGGATCACAACCATCTGGCCCAAAGCAAGGATGATCAGTGGCGCCGTGTCGTTAAAGACATTGGCCAGATTTGAGGGGGCGATAAAGCCTGCAAAACGTGAAGAAATGAGAACGATCAACACCAAAATGGCGGCGGCAAGGATGGATTCGCGAACAGGGATAAGACGGGTCATGCGGGGACACTCTCAGGTGTTGTGGTGATGCCCGCGGCGTGCCGGACAAGCGTTTCGGGGGTCAGATCATCGCCTTCAAGTTCTACGGCGATGCGTCCGTCACGCATGACGATCACACGATCGGACATGCCGATAACTTCGGGGATTTCGGAACTGACCATGATGACCGACAGGCCCTGTGCGGCCAGTTCCGCCATGAATTCGTGAACCGCAGCCTTTGACCCGATGTCGATGCCTTTGGTGGGTTCATCAAGGATGATTACCTGCGGTTGCGTGGCGAGCCATTTTGCGATGACGACCTTTTGCTGGTTGCCGCCTGATAGATTGCCCACGTCTTGATCCAACGATGCTGCGCGCAAATCCAGCCGCTCGGCGTACTCTCGGGCCAGTTTGAATTCCTCGGCAAGCCGTAAAAATCCGTTCCGTGACGTGCGCCCCAACGAGGGCAGGGTGATGTTTTGGAAGATCGGCAAGCCAATGATCGCCCCTTGTTTGCCACGATCTTCGGGCACATAGACGATGCCATTGTTCACAGCATCTGCGGGTGAGCGAATAATACGGATATTCCCGTTGATCTTCGTGACGCCCTTGCTCGGCTTGGTGATGCCAAAGAGCGCTTGCATGAATTCGGAACGCCCTGCGCCGACCAGCCCATAGAAGCCCAAGATCTCGCCGCGTTTGAGGGTGAAGCCGATGTCAGCGAATTCGGTGGGGTGAGCGTAGCCGACGACTTGCAACACGTCCTCGCCCACAACGGGATCACGCTCGGGAAAAATATGATCGACGGCACGGCCAACCATCATCTTCACCAAGGCATCTTCATCAATGTCTGCAATCAATCCATCGCCCACGAAGGCGCCGTCGCGAAAGACAGTGTACCGGTCGGCAATGCGAAAAATTTCGTCGAATTTGTGGCTGATGAATAAGATCGCCTTGCCTTGGGATTTCAAGGTCTCGACCAATTCGTACAGTTCTTCGATTTCTTTGTGAGAAAGAGCGGCAGTGGGTTCGTCCATGATCACCACGCGGGCATCGACGGACAAGGCGCGCGCGATCGCGACGAGGTGCTTGTTGGCGATACCAAGCTCGCGCAATTGGGTATGAGAGCTGAACGGCGCGCCGATCTCTTCCAAAAGCTGCGTAGCGGCGCGGTGCATTTCGGCTTTGTCGATCAGGCCAAACCGCGAGCGCGGCGCGTGGCCAATGAAAATGTTTTCAGCGACGCACAGCTCATCAAACAGCACCGTTTCTTGGTGAATGGCTGTGATGCCAGCATCGGCTGCGTCATTTGGAGAATTAAAGGACACTGGGTCGCCATCAATGCGAATGGTCCCACCATCTGTTTGGTAGATGCCTGTCAAAATCTTGACGGTCGTGGATTTTCCTGCACCGTTTTCACCAACCAGAGCAGTGACTTGCCCAGGGTAAAGGTCCAGTTTTACCCCATCAAGCGCTTTAACGCCCGGAAAGGTTTTGGTGATCATATCCATCGAGACCACAGGGGTCACGTCTGGCGATACGGTAGGCACAATGCGCGTCGTCATCAGGCTTGCTTTCAAGGAATGAGAGGTCAATATTCGGCCCAACTCAATGGGAGCGTTGGGCCGAATACGGGATATACCCTAGAAGATTGACTTGAACTGTTCGATGTTGCTCGCGTCATAAACAAACGGATCGGCCATTGCGCCTTCGTTGTTTTCATCCAATGTCAAAGTGCCCATGCGGCCCATTGGAATTTCGGCACCAGGTGCTGCTTCAACGCCATTTTGGCTCAACTCATAAGCCAACATTGTCGCTGAATAGCCCAGATCAATCGGGTTCCAGATAGCAAAGGATTGCGACGCGCCAGATTCGATCGCGCCAGCCATTTCAGACGGCAACCCAAGACCTGTGACGTTGACTTGGCCGACTTTGCCTGCGTCCACAACGGCTTGTGCCGCCGCAACGATACCAACAGATGTTGGTGCAATGATGGCGTCAAGATCTGGGTAGGACTGCATCAGGCCAGTTGCTTCGCGGTAAGATTTATCCGCCAAGTCATCGCCGTAAACAGTCGCCACAACGTCAATGCCAGGGTAGTTGCCCATGACTTTGTTCATCTCGTCCATCCAGATGTTCTGGTTGGTGGATGTTGTGGTCGCCGACAGCAAAGCCACGTCACCGCCATCTGGCAGATGGTCAGCCGCCAGTTTGATGATCATGTTACCAATCAGGGAGTTCGAAGACGGGTTCAGATGCAATTGGCGACCTTCAGGTGCTACACCGGAGTCCCAGCTGATCACGGTGATGCCGCGCTTCATGGCGCGCTGCAAAGCAGGAACCAACGCATCTGTGTCATTGGCCGAAATCGCAATCGCATCGACTTGTTGAGCGATCAAAGCATTGATGACCTCGATTTGACCTTCAGCAGTCGTGTCAGTTGGGCCAGTGTAGATGATCTCAACATCGCCCAATTCAGCCGCAGCTTCTTCGGCGCCCTCAGCAGCCGCTTCGAAAAAGCCAATGCCGAGTGCTTTCACAACAACCGCAATTCGTACATCGTCTGCAAACGCTGGCGTCGCAAACGCGGCACCGGCCAAAGCAACAGATGCTGCTAGTTTCTTCAATACACTCATGGTTTCCTCCCTGGAGTGGTTTCAATTAGGCTGGCAACTTCGCCACCCCGTCTTTCTGCGCAGCGCCTTTCGGAACCACGATCAGTGTCACATCCGCCGCCTCCAGCATCGCCGCTGTGCGGTCATCAATGCCATCGTCGGTGACGAGTGTGTCGATCCGTTCAAGTGGGCAAAGCACCAGACTTGAGCGATTTTCAAATTTCGAACTGTCTGCCAATACGATCAGCTCCTCAGCCTGACCGATCAGCTTCTGTTCTGCTTGGATCAACAGTGGATCGCCCTCCATCAGACCAAGTGGTCCGATCCCTTGAGCGCCCATAAACATGCGTTTTGCGTAAAAATTCCGAGTCACATCATTGTCGAATGGAGACAGGATGATGTTTTGTTCGCGGTAGATGATCCCGCCCGACAGCATCACTGTATTGCTTGAATTCTTCAGCAGATGCTCGGCAATCGGGAATGAGTTGGTGAACACCTGCATCCGGCGTGACGCCAGCGGGTGCACCATTTGAAATGTGGTTGTGCCGCCATTGATGATGATCGGTTCCCCATCGCTACACAGCTCAACCGCAGCTGCGGCAATCGCCTGTTTTGCGGCAATGTTCATCGTTTCATTGACGGAAAAAGGGCGACCCGCAAGACCAACGAAAGGTTTCGCGGCAATCGCTTCGGCGCCGCCACGGACGCGACGCAAGCGCTTTTGTTCATCCAACGTATTGATGTCACGACGCACGGTCGCTTCGGATGCGCCGGTCAGTGAACACAGGTCCACGACCGTGACCAAGGAGCGATCTTGAACGGCGGATAGGATGACGCGATGGCGGTCTTTCTCATGCATTTTGTGCCCTTTCGATGGCTTAACGTGCGGCGAGATGCGGCAACTTGTCAATCATTTTTTATCATTATCAATCATTCTGCAGCGCAGCATGATCGTTTATGATTGAAAATGATTGACTTATGGTCGTATTCCCGTCAGCTTGCTTTCAACATCTTAGTCTTAACCCGCCGTCCACGGAGACACACATGAACTCTTCCCTGAACACGCAACGCCTTGAAAATAAATGGGATGCAGCCCAAGCTGACTCGATGAGCGAGCCTGAAAAGCTGCTCTACCGGTCGAATCTTTTGGGATCTGACAAAAGAATCACAAACTACGGTGGCGGAAATACTTCTGCAAAAGTGATCCAAAAGGATCCGCTGACAGGCGACATGATCGAAGTGTTGTGGGTAAAAGGATCCGGCGGCGATGTCGGGTCTATCAAAATGGACGGGTTTTCGACGCTCTACATGGACAAGTTGAACGCATTGCGCGGCATTTATCGCGGCGTAGAATTCGAAGACGAAATGGTTGGTTACCTGCCGCATTGTACGTTCAATCTAAACCCACGCGCGGCCTCTATTGATACGCCGCTGCATGCCTATGTTCCGCGTAAACATGTCGACCATATGCATCCCGATGCTATTATTGCCATCGCTGCCGCCAAAGACAGCAAGGCGCTGACACAAGAAATTTTCGGAGACACAATTGGCTGGTTGCCGTGGAAAAAGCCGGGCTACGAGCTGGGTCTTTGGCTGTCTGATTTTTGCGAAAAGAACCCGAACGCTAAGGGGGTTGTGCTGGAAAGCCATGGCCTGTTTACCTGGGATGACGATGCGCGTGATTGCTATGAGCTCACGTTAGAAATCATTCAAACAGCGATGGATTGGTTTGCGACAAAGACAGATGGGAAAGAGGCCTTTGGGGGCGCTGTGCACACATCACAGCCTGCTGACGCCCGCCGCGCAGCCGCTGCCCGTTTGATGCCAGCGATTCGTGGTTTCGTTTCTGGCCAACAACATATGGTCGGGCATTTCACGGACAGCGATGCGGTGCTGGAGTTCGTGAACGCCAAAGATATGGAGCGTCTCGCGGCCCTTGGCACCTCGTGCCCTGACCACTTCTTGCGTACGAAAATATGCCCGTTGGTGGTGGACTTTGACCCTTCAGCGCCAGACGTCGAGGCGACCATTACGGGGCTTGAGGCTGCCATTGCAGAGTATCGCAAAGGCTATCAGGCCTATTATGATCGTTGCAAACGCGATGACAGCCCCGCCATTCGCGATCCGAATGCCGTTGTGTATCTCATCCCCGGCGTTGGCATGATCACGTTCGCAAAAGACAAAGCCACTGCGCGAATTTCCGGTGAATTCTACGTCAATGCGATCAATGTGATGCGCGGTGCCGATGCGGTTTCCGAATACCAAGGTCTGCCTGAACAAGAGGCCTTCGACATCGAATATTGGCTGTTGGAAGAAGCCAAATTGCAGCGGATGCCTGCGCCCAAATCGATGGCGGGTCGCGTGGCGCTTGTCACTGGCGGCGCTGGCGGCATTGGGGCGGCAACGGCTGAACGCTATTTGCGCGAAGGTGCTTGTGTCATGTTGGCCGACATCGACGAACAAGCCTTGTCAGACACGGCTGATAACCTCACAAAACGCTATTCCGCTGATGTTGTACGGACCGTCAATATGAACGTGACCGATGAAGATGCCGTTGCTGCGGCCTATGCTGATGTTGCTGCGGAATTTGGCGGGGTCGATATATTGGTGTCCAATGCGGGCATCGCAAGCTCGGCTCCGATCGAAGACACGTCATTGGATTTGTGGAACAAGAACATGGCGATCCTATCGACCGGTTATTTTCTTGTCAGCCGCGAGGCGTTTAAGCTGTTCAAAACCCAAGACATGGGCGGCGCCGTGGTGTTTGTTGCCTCGAAGAATGGGCTTGCAGCCTCTCCGAATGCATCGGCGTATTGCACTGCCAAAGCGTCCGAGATTCATCTTGCGCGCTGCCTTGCCCTAGAAGGTGCGCCAATTGGGGTGCGCGTAAACGTGGTCAATCCGGATGCGGTGCTCAAAGGCAGCAAAATCTGGGAAGGCGAGTGGCTTAATCAACGCGCGGATACCTATGGCACTGATAAAGACGGCTTGGAGGCCATGTATCGCGAGCGGTCCATGCTGAAACGGTCGGTGTTGCCAGAAGACATTGCCGAGGCGGCGTATTTCTTGGCCTCTGATTTGTCAGCCAAATCGACAGGCAACATCATCAACGTAGACGCGGGCAATGTCCAAGCGTTCACACGATAAGGAAAGGGTCATATGATTAATTCTGACATCATCGCGCAGTCTAACGAAAAGGCAGCAGACAAACTCAAGGCAGACTACGCCGCACTTGGCGAACATCTTTACCGTCGTGGCGTGAATATCGAGACAATTAAGAACAAGGTCGCGTCTTACGGCGTGGCTGTGCCCAGCTGGGGCGTGGGCACCGGCGGCACACGTTTTGCACGCTTCCCCGGCGCAGGCGAACCACGCGATATCTTTGACAAGCTGGATGATTGCGGCGTGATTCACCAACTGACCTGCGCGACGCCGTCGGTGTCGCTGCACATCCCGTGGGACGCTCAACCCGCCGCGGACCTGAACAGCAAAGCGGAAGAAGTCGGGCTGACCTTTGATGCGATGAATTCCAATACCTTTCAGGACCAACCGGATCAGGCACATAGCTACAAGTTCGGGTCTTTGTCACACACCGATGCGGCCACGCGCCAACAAGCCGTTGACCACAACATCGCCTGTATCGAGCTGGGACAACAGATCGGCTCTACAGCGCTGACAATTTGGGTTGGCGACGGATCGAATTTTCCGGGCCAAACCAATTTCACCCGCCAGTTCGAACGTTATCTAGACGCGGCGAAACAGGTCTATGGCGCGCTGCCAGACGACTGGACGCTGTTGACCGAACACAAAATGTACGAGCCTGCGTTCTATTCCACCGTCGTGCAGGATTGGGGCACCAACCTGTTGATCGCGCAGCAAATGGGCGACAAGGCGAAATGCCTCGTAGACCTTGGTCACCACGCCCCCAACGTGAACATCGAAATGATCGTGGCGCGTTTGACGCAATTCGGCAAACTCGGCGGGTTCCATTTCAACGACAGCAAATACGGCGACGATGATTTGGACACGGGCAGCATTGATCCGTACCGCTTGTTCTTGGTGTTTAATGAATTGGTTGAGGCGGAAAGCAACCCCGATTTCAACCCGATGCATATGCTGGACCAAAGTCATAATGTGACGGACCCAATCGAGAGCTTGATGGTGTCAGCCACGGAAGTGCAACGCGCCTATGCGCAGGCTTTACTGGTAGATCGCACTGCTTTGGAAGGGTTCCAAGACGATAACGATGCCTTGATGGCAACAACCACACTCAAGCATGGCTTCCGAACAGATGTTGAACCCATCCTTGCTATGGCGCGTTTTGAGAATGGTGGCGCAATCGACCCTGTAGCGGCCTACCGCGCCTCGGGCTACCGCGCGACGGTCGGTGAGCAACGACCTGCCGTGAGTGGCGTGGGGGGCGGTATCGTTTAGAGGGCTGCCTCAGTCGCATTTGACGCCAAGTGTGCCTTCGCTGGATTTCGGCGAGGCGCACCAATCGAATGACCGGTTTGTCTAAATGCAGCTATACGTGCGAGAATGTCGAACGACAGTTTTGCTCCGCTGGTTGATCGTGGTGTAAACTGCTGCGAAGGTCTGCATTCCGCCGCTTGTGTTGAAAAACACCGTGTTGCTGGCGCAGAAATTATCGCTTCAAACACAGCGCGAGCGCCTTTGCTATCAGGCTTTGCGCGTTTTCTGCAGTGCAGGAAAAATCTTGGCTAGTTTGCGGAGGTTTTGGGCGGTTGCCGCGCGTAGAAATTCGTCATTTGCGCCGTTCGGCCCACGTAATCGCAATCGTCCCACCCCTAGGATGCGTTTGAGAAGGGCGAAGAGCATTTCTACCTTCTGTCGAAGGCGCATCGAGGCCACATATTGCTTGGTTTTGGCGATGTCGCGGGCAACTTGGTGGGCGTCTTCGTCAGCTTCGCAGCACGATATCGCATTGTACCTTTGCCCGATAGGCCACGATTTGGATCAGAATAATTGCCCCGGAACTGCTTGAGATTGTGCCCTTCTGGGCAAATGTACCGATCATTTACTTTATCCCATTCAGAGTCATCACGTGACCAAACGCCTTCTGCTTTTTTGGCCTGGTCCATGACTGGGATATGGGGCGCGATGCCACGCTTGACCAACCAACCGAGCATTGGACCTGTTCCATAGGCGGTGTCTGCAATCCGCCGTTCTGGGTAAATATCATGCCGATCTTCTCGCCAGGACTTTTGCTGGTTCTAGTTGTCTGTCTCATCTTCCACTCCTTGGTGGTTACGATGAGCCAGAAACACTCTCTTAGCAAAT
>NZ_JBDMZG010000118.1:0-5584 GCF_039769035.1 Pacificibacter sp. | reverse complement strand
ACGCCCAATCGCGCCTCACCACGCGCGACGAGCGACAAGGCACTGCGCACATTATCAGTCTGCGCCACATGCGAGGCCAAATCTTCCCACAGCCCGAGCGAACTTAGCGCGGCTTTGCCATAAATCCCCGCAGGTACGGCGTCTACAAACCCCATCGCCAAAGGGGTCTCATCTAGAAAGTCTAAAACCGCATCGCTGTTAAACGGCACAGATGTCTGCCCCACAACAATAGGCGCGACCAAAACCAATTCATTGGTCAAAAGGGCTTTGCGCGTGTTGGGCTGCAAAAGATCTTGCGCCTCGTTCCAGTCCATCCAGTGCACATTGGCACTGATGAAAACATTCGCCGGCGCACCTCGTTCAATTTGGCGCGCCAATGTCGAAGACCCAGCGTATGAGACATTTATCGTATGCGCTGTGGCTTGTTCGAAATCTTGAGTAACGTCGTCCAAAGCCGCTTTGAGGCTGGCTGCAGCAAACACGGTTACTGTTTCAGCCCGCGCTGCACCACCCCCAAGCACCACAAGAACCGCCGCAATGGCAGTGCATGGGGTCCACAAAGATGAGAGGCGTTTGAGCATGGGATCCAATCAGACACGCGTGTTGAAAAAGCCCCCCATACATCGCAAGCCAAGTGCCTGTAGAGCAAGGCTTATTTGCCACAATAGACACCCACACCATAAACAATGTGTGTTGGAGGTGTCATCGAGCCCTTAGATCAAGCTGAGGTCAAAGGCGGGTTTGTTTGCTCGACCACCGTTTCCATGGCCACAAATGTCGACGTGGATTGAACATGCGGCAAGGTCGAAATGCGCTGTCCCATCACTTGTCGATAGGCTTCAATATTGCTGGTGCGCACCTTGAGCAAATAGTCGAACCCACCTGCAATCATGTGGCATTCGGCAACTTCTGGCACCTTTTTTACGGCATTGTTGAAGTCCAACAGCGCTTGCTCACGCGTGTCGTCCAATTTGACTTCCAAAAAGGCGATATGACTAAGCCCAAGCTGATTGGTCGAAAGGATCGCGCGATACCCTGTGATCAGCCCAACATCTTCCAAATGTTTGATGCGCGCGGCCACGGGTGTTTTCGAAAGACCGACTTTTTGGCTCAGCTGGGTCAATGAAATCCGCGCATCAGTGGTGAGCACGTCGAGAATCTTGCGATCATATCCATCGAGTTCTTTGTTCATTTCGACCTCAAATTGCGTGAATTACAGTTCAATTGACCTCATATATATCACAAATAGTCCAGAATGTGCATTAAAAAGGCAATAGAATAGGCAAAACCTCCACCTATTAGATCGGATTCGCCTTATGTCTGCCCTCTCCCCCAATGCGCTCGCTCTGCCTAAGGCCCTGTCCGAACATAAATTTAGACCAGAACAAGACGTTCTGGCCGATCTCATTGCGCAGGCCGATTTGCCCGAAGCACAACGGGCGCGCATTTCCGCCTCAGCTGCTGATCTGATCCGCCGCATTCGTAGCGAAGATTCCCCGACTTTGATGGAGCACTTCTTGGCTGAATACGGCCTTTCCACTCGTGAAGGCGTGGCCTTGATGTGTCTGGCCGAAGCCATGTTGCGCGTGCCAGATCGTGAAACCATTGATGACTTGATCGAAGACAAAATCGCGCCGTCTGACTGGGGCAGACACTTGGGCGAAGCCTCCTCTTCTTTGGTCAACGCCTCCACATGGGCATTGATGCTGACAGGGCGCGTGTTGGACGATTCCAAACCTGGGATTGCGGGTACTTTGCGCGGTGCGATCAAACGCCTTGGCGAACCAGTCATTCGCAACGCTGTTAAACACGGCATGCGAGAAATGGGTCGGCAATTTGTTCTGGGGCAGACGATTGAAAAAGCTCTGAGCAATGCGAAAACGCTGGAAAAAGCCAACTACACTTACAGCTATGACATGCTTGGTGAAGCGGCGATGACCAGTGAGGACGCGCAGCGTTATGCAGCGTCTTATGCCAACGCGATGTCCTCTATTACAGCGGCGTGCACCAAGGGGTCTGTACAAGCCAACCCAGGTATTTCTGTTAAATTGTCCGCTTTGCACCCGCGTTATGATGTGGCCAATGAAGCGCGTGTGATGGAAGAACTGGTGCCGATCGTGCGCGATCTGGCCCGCCAAGCCCGCGCGGCAGACATGGGCTTCAACATCGACGCAGAAGAACAAGACCGCTTGGTTTTGTCCCTCAAAGTCATTCGCGCTGTCTTGCAAGACCCTGAACTCGCAGGCTGGGATGGCTTTGGTGTGGTTGTACAAGCCTACGGGCGCCGCGCAAGCGTGACGATTGATTGGCTCTACACCACAGCGAAAACCTTGGATCGCAAGATCATGGTGCGCCTTGTGAAAGGGGCCTACTGGGACACAGAAATGAAACACGCGCAGGTCGAAGGCTTGGAAGATTTCACGCTCTTCACCTCAAAAACCGCGACAGATGTCAGCTACATCGCCAACGCTCAAAAGCTGTTGGGTTATGCCGATCGCATCTATCCTCAATTTGCCACGCACAACGCGCACTCCGTGGCCGCCATTTTGGATATGGCTGGCGAATTGGACGGCGTCGACTTTGAATTCCAACGTCTGCACGGCATGGGTGAACGGCTGCACGACATCGTTTTGCGGGGCGAAAAGACACGCTGCCGGATCTATGCGCCGGTTGGTGCACACCGCGATCTTTTGGCCTACTTGGTGCGCCGCTTGCTTGAGAATGGCGCGAATTCTTCGTTCGTTAACCAAATCGTCGATGAAACCGTCGCTCCAGAAGACATCGCACGCGATCCTTTTGCCGATCTGGCGACAGCCAAAGCACCCGCTGGCCTGCGCGCACCAAGTGACATTTTTGGTCAACGTCGCAACTCCAAAGGGTTTGATTTGACCGATGAAGTGACGCTTCAAACCATCGAGACCGCGCGCAGTGCTCCCCTGACACAAATAGCGCGTCCAATCACTGTGAGCGAGGCCACCGGCACCACCTTGGACGTGACCAATCCAACGACTGGCGAAGCAATCGGCACAGTTCTGAACGCCGACGCCGCAACCGTTGCGGCAGCGCTTGACGATGCCAAACCTTGGGATGCTCCGGCGTCTGAGCGCGCCGCTGTGTTGCGCAAAGCTGCGGATTTGTTCGAACGCGACTTTGGCGCGCTCTTTGCGGTTTTGGCCAAAGAAGCTGGGAAATCCTTGCCCGATGCAGTGGGTGAGTTGCGCGAAGCTGTTGATTTTCTGCGTTACTATGCGGACCAAGCCGAGACGATGGCGAACGCCAAGCCGCTTGGCATTATGACCGCCATTTCGCCTTGGAACTTCCCCTTGGCCATTTTCTCTGGTCAGGTCAGTGCGGCACTGGCTGTCGGCAATGCCGTTTTGGCCAAGCCAGCCGAGCAAACCCCCATCATCGCAACCATGGGCGTGGCCTTGATGCACGAAGCTGGCGTTCCGCGCAGCGCGTTGCAGTTGGTGACCGGTGAAGGGGCTGTCGTCGGCGCTGCACTGACATCTGATCCACGTGTTGGTGGTGTTGTATTCACTGGCTCAACAGCCACAGCATTGCGCATTCGCAAAACGATGGCGAACAACCTTGATGCGAGCGCGCCGCTGATTGCGGAAACAGGTGGTCTTAATGCGATGATCGTCGACAGTACTGCTTTGCCAGAACAGGCCGCGCGCGACATCGTGAACTCAGCATTCCAATCTGCAGGTCAGCGCTGTTCGGCCCTACGGTGTTTGTATGTTCAAGAAGACATTGCCCCGAGCCTGATCAAAATGATCAAAGGCGCGATGGACGAATTGAGCGTCGGCGACCCTTGGCTCTTGTCAACGGATGTTGGTCCCGTGATCGACACGGCCGCGCATCAGCAAATTTCTGACTATGTATCTGCTGCCAAATCAGATGGTCGCTTGCTCCATGCATTGAGCACGCCAGCCACCGGCACCTTTGTCGCGCCTGCCTTGATCAAAGTCGATGGCATCGGCGCGTTGGAACGCGAAGTGTTCGGGCCCGTTCTGCATGTGGCCACATTCAAAACCGAAGACCTTCACAAGGTGATCGACGATATCAATGCGACTGGATACGGCCTGACCTTTGGCCTGCACACACGTATCGATGGCCGCGTTCAGGCCGTGTCTGATCGCATCAACGCAGGCAACATCTATGTCAATCGCAACCAAATTGGCGCGGTTGTTGGCTCGCAACCTTTCGGGGGTGAAGGCTTGTCCGGCACGGGTCCGAAAGCTGGCGGTCCATTGTATTTGACGCGGATGTGCAAAACCGAGGCGCAAGCCCCGTGTGACGCATGGGCGGACGTGGCGAATGTTGCGGCCGTACAGGCGGGTATTGATGCAGCGCTTCAAGGTCAATCTCGTGCGCCGCTTAAGGTTCTCGACATGGCAGGCCCGACGGGCGAAGCAAACACCTTGTCGACACGCCCGCGCCCGCCCGTGCTCTGCCTCGGACCAAGCAAAGCAGCGCTTGAACAACAAGTGCGCGCAGTTGAGGCACACGGCGGCGCAGCTGTCGCGGTCGAGGGCACGTTGCTACCTGGCGCATTGGCCGCGCTCAAAGGGTTCTCTGCGGTGGTCTATTGGGGTGACAACGCGTCATCATACGCCAAGGCTTTGGCCAAACGCACGGGCGCTATTTTGCCGCTTTTGACCGGATTGCCTGATGAAGCGCACGTCACATTGGAACGTCACCTCTGCGTCGACACGACGGCAGCTGGTGGCAACGCTGCATTGCTTTCGGGCGATGCGCCGTCACATGAAACGGCATAAAGGCGCTCCCCTGCCAATCAACGGTCCAAAACAACCGTAAAAAGAGGTCGTTTCGCCCTAGGAATCGGTATGTCTGCGCAGTAACGTGCAGGCATACCGCTCATCTATACGATTACAGTATTCCTAATTTCACCTGCTTTTTGCAGTCTCTGAGGACGAATTCGACGATGAAACAAGTTCCAAAAGAAACAACAGACGAAGCCTTGATCCGTGAGTTTTTGGAAAAAGGTGGCAGCATCAGCAAGGGCAAAACCAAGCCAATGCCCAATGAACTGCGCATCAGCAACAATGCGTGGAACACCAAGCTGACCAAAGAAGAAAAAGCCGCTCAAGAGGCAGCAAAAGCGGCAGCAAAAGCCGACCTGCAGAAAAAGTAACTGACCAACGCGGCGCATATTGCAGCGCTGGCGCTTACACGCGGAGCAGCATGTCGACAAAGGCAGATACTTTGACGGGGCGAAACTTGGCCGCAGGGTAGACGGCGAAAACGCCGCCTTCGGGCACGGTCCAGTGCGGTAAAATCTGTGTCAGCGTGCCCTCGTGCAAATCCTTGCGGACCAAAAAGTCTGGCAAAATAGCAACCCCCGCACCGCCTTTCACGGCCTCCAAGATGGCAGGTGCGCTGTCGATTGAGAGCGTGTTTTCCATTGTCACAGAGACGCCTTGCTTTGCCTTGTTTTCAAACGACCACTGCAAAGGATTGGCCTGTACGTCGTCAGAGTTTTTGGGTCCAGAGGCTGCGTAATTTAGGCGAGTATCTGGCTCATCTGGTTGGTTGTATTATGCGGCGCGTGTGCTGT